>NZ_JBDNXE010000056.1:0-26025 GCF_047721585.1 Gluconacetobacter sp. | reverse complement strand
GGGGGACGACGGGGGCTGGTAATGCGGGGCCAGGTTGCAGCCGGCCAGCAGGGAGAGGGTCAGAAGCAGGGGGCCGCCCTGCACCCGGCCGGGAAAAATTGCCCCTGTCACCCGTGCTCGGGACAAACGCCGGCGCTCAGGCGCCATGCGGGTGCTCCGGTTCCCGCGGTTCGACCGCGTCGCCGTCGCGCAGATCGTCCCTGGGATTGTCGATGACGGCGCTTTGTGGCGGCAGACCCGTGACCGCGAGTTCGGTGCCGAAATCGGTTACGATGGTGATGGGCTGGATTTTGACATGGTGGCTGGAATCCATCAGGGCGACGGTCGTGCCATTGCGTCGGAACAGCAGGCTGCTGGCGGGCACGCGGACGAGATCGGTGCCCCTGCTCGGATCGGTGCCGGGGAAGGTAAAGGCGATCTGGGCATAGGCCCCCGGTTTCAGCAGGTTTTCGCCATTATCGTAGACAAGCTGCACCAGCATCGCGCCGGATTGGGGATCGACCGCGTCCGAGGAATGAATGAGGTGGGCCTGAAAGGTTCGGCCGGGATAGTCGGGCACCGTGAACGCGACCACCATGCCGTCCTGCATTCTCGCGGCATAGGTCTGGGGGACGCTGACATAGAGCCGTAGCCGGACGACATCGGAGACGGTGAAGAGCGGCTGTGCCGCCGCGCTGCCGGCGGCGATCAGCGCGCCGATGTCGGTGGCGCGGCTGGTGATCACGCCGGCGAACGGCGCCACGATATGCTTGAAGCCGGAGAGGGTTTGCAGCCGTTCCACATCCGCCGCCGCCTCGTGGCGCATGGCTTCGCTGGCGGCGAAATTGCCTCTTCGTTCGTCGGTTTCCTGTTGCGAGACCGCGTTCTGCGCGTTGAGGCGGTCCCAGCGGCGGGTGGTGATTCCGGCGAGGTCGCGCTGGGCGGTGCGGGTCGCCAGCGCGGCGCGGGCGGCGGCGAGCTGCTGGTCGACGTCCGGTGTGTCGATCTCCGCCAGCAACTGCCCTTCCTGCACTTTTTCTCCGATATCGACGTACCAACGCCGGAGATAGCCGTTGGTCCGCGCATAGACTGGTGCGCTGTACCAGGCCTGCAACCGGCCGGGCAGGACCAGCCTGTCCGTTGCCATGCCGCCAGGGTGGACGATGCTCACCGTCGGGATGGCGGCGGCTTGTGTCGACGCATGAAGCAGGTGGCGGGCATGGAGGCGCAAAAGCGTGCCTGCCACCAGGACCAGCGCAAAGACCGCGCCCGCGATCAGCACGAACCGGCCGAGCCGGGGCTGGGGCCGGTCGCCCGGTATCGTCTCTGCTGCGGGGTCAGGCATGGGCCGAGGCTCCCCGCGTGGCCGGCCGCGCGCGTCGTTCGTAGATGATCGCGAACAGGGTCGGCACGAAGAACAGCGAGGCACAGGTGGCGAAGACCAGCCCGCCGACGACGGCGCGGCCGAGGGGGGCGTTCTGCTCGCCGCCCTCGCCGAAACCCATAGCCATGGGCAGCATGCCGATGACCATGGCCAGCGCGGTCATCAGCACGGGCCGCAGGCGGGTCTTGCCGGCCGTCAGCGCCGCTCGCAGCGCATCGCCATGTTCGTCGAGCTGCTCGCGGCAGAAGGCGATGACGAGGATGGAATTGGCGGTTGCCACCCCCATGCACATGATCGCGCCGGTAAGGGCCGGGACCGATAGCGGCGTGCCGGTGGCGAACAGCATCCAGCAGATCCCCGCCAGCGCCGCCGGCAGGGCGAGGATGATGATGCAGGGATCGGTCCAGCTCTGGAAATTGACGACGATCAGCAGGTAGATCAGCACAATCGCGCCCAGCAGCCCGGCACCCAGGCCGGTGAAGGCGGTGTTCATGGATTGGTACTGCCCGCGCAGGGTGACTGCGACCGTCGCCGGGCGCTGGTGCTCCAGACGGGCCAGCACCTCTTGCACGTCGGACGCGACGGCGCCGAGGTCGCGGCCGTCATTGCCGGCGAAGACGTCGATCAGCGGGCGGATGTTGTATTGCCCTTCGACGGGCGATGTCGTGCCGCGCGTGATCGTGCCCAATGCGCCCAGCACCTGGGGGCGGGTTGCCTGGGCGCCCGTGCCGGTTACGGGCAGGCCGATCACGTCCGAAAGCGCGCCGATGCGGTATTCCGGCATCTGGACCGCGATCGGGTAGGTCACGTTGTTCTGCGGGTTCAGCCAGTACAGCGGCGCGGTCTGGGACGTGCCGGCGATGGAGGTCGCGATGCTGCTGGTGACGTCGCCCTCGGTCAGGCCAAGCTGGTTGATACGGGTGCGGTCGACCTCGAAACGCAGTTCGGGATAGTTGGCGGGCTGCTGGATCCGGGCATCGACCAGCCCGTCGATGTGGCGGATTTCCCGCAGGACAAGTTCGGCGAACTGCCGCGTTTCATCCGGGTGCGGGCCGCTGACCTGGACATCGATCGGGGCCGGGGCGCCGAAATTGAGGATCTGGCTGGTGATGTCGGACGGCAGGAAGGCGAAGCTCGCCTGCGGGAACAGGCGGGGCAGTTCGGCACGCAGGCGGCGGATATAGCGTTGGGTGGCGTGATGGTTCTCCTTCAGGGCGATCAGGATGTCGCCGTCCTCGGGGCCGATGGTGCCGGAGGCGCTGTAGGAGACGTTGATGGCGCTGTTCGGCAGGCCGATCATGTCGGCGATCGACAGCACCTCCTCCGCCGGGATGCGCGCGCGGATCGCTTTCTCGACATCGAGGAACAGGGCGGCGGTTTCCTCGATCCGCATGCCCACCGGGCCGCGCACATGCAGCGTCATCGCGCCGGCATCGACCTGGGGGAAGAAATTACGCCCGAGGAAGGGGAGGAAGGCCAGGCTGAGGACGGCAAAGCCGAGGAAGAGGCCCACGAAGCGGCCGCGATGTGCCAGCACGGCTTCCAGCACCGTGCCGTATCGCTCGCGAAAGGCGGCGAAGCGCCGTTCGAACCCCTGCTGGAAGCGGGTGAACAGGCCGCCGGCCGGCTTGCTTTCATGCCTGTGGGCACGCAGCAGGAACATGGCCATGGTGGGGACCAGCGTGCGCGAGAGGATGAAGGACATCGTCATCGCGAACATCACCGACAGCGCCATCGGCACGAAAAGGAAGCCCGAAACACCCGGCAGATAGAACATCGGCACGAAGACGATGCAGATGCACAGCAGCGACAGGAAGGCCGGAACGATGATCTCGCCCGATCCGTCGATGATGGAGGCGTGCACGTCCTTGCCCATTTCCAGATGGCGCTCGATATTTTCGATCGTGACCGTCGCTTCGTCGACCAGGATGCCGACGGCCAGGGCGAGGCCGCCCAGCGTCATGACGTTCAGGGTCTGGCCGAGGACCGACAGGAGAGCGACGGCGCCCAGGATCGAAAGCGGGATCGACGTGGCGACGATCAGGGTGGAGCGCCACGAGCCGAGAAAGAGCAGGATCATCAGGCTGGTCAGCCCCGCCGCGATCGCACCCTCGCGCAGCACGCCGCTGACGGCGGCCTTGACGAACAGCGACTGGTCGTTGACCGGCGTGATCTGCAACTGGGCTGGCAGGCCGCGCCGGGCATCGGGGATCGTGTCGCGGATGCCCTGGACGATGGCGATGGTAGAGGTCTCGCCCGATTTCAGCACCGTCAGCAGGGCCGAGCGCTGGCCGTCGACATGGACGATATTCTGCTGCGGCAGCGCGCCGTCGCGCACATGGGCCACGTCGCGGATCCGGACCACGGCGCCATTCACCGTTCTTATCGGCAGCATATTGAGCTGTTCGACCGAGAGCGGGGCGTTGTTGAGCCGGAGATTGTACTGATATTCGCCGATTTTCACGAATCCGGCGGGTGTGATCTGGGTCTGGACGGACAGGGCATTGGCCACGTCGAGGCCGGAGACGCCCCGCGCCTGCAACTGGCTGGGGTTGAGATCCATCTGGATCTGCCGCACCCGCCCGCCAGTGGGGAAGGGGATGGCGGCGCCGGGCACCATCACCAGCCGGGTGCGGATAAAATTGAAGCCGAAATCATAGAGCTGCTGCTCGGTCAGCCCCGTGCCCGACAGGCCGAGTTGAAGGATCGGCACGGTGGAGGCGTTGTAGTTGAGGATCAGCGGTGGGGTCGTGCCGAGTGGAAGCTGGCGCAGCAGCGTCTGCGCGATGGCGGTGACCTGAGCGTTGGCGAGGCGGATATCGGCACCGGGCTGGAAGAAGACCTTGGTGATTCCGATCCCGGTCAGCGCCTGACCTTCGATATGCTCGATATCATTGACCGTCGTTGTCAGCGCGCGCTGGAAAGGAAGCTGGATGCGGCCCGACATGTCCTGCGGCGAGAGATTGGTATAGGTCCATGCGACTGCGACCACCGGGATGCTGATAGTGGGGAAGATGTCCTTGGGCGTACGGATGGCCGACAGCACGCCGGCGATCACGATCAGGATCGCCATGACCACGAACGTGTAGGGCCGTGCGAGCGCCAGCCGGACGATGGCGTTCATGAGCGGATGGTGCGGGCTTGTAGCTGATCCGGTGGGAATGCCCCGCAGGTCGGCATCTCCGTCGGCCGTCTTCTTCGGGCGCCGCGCGGTCCCTTACGCCTCCAGGAATGTATCAAGCGGCATCTTTCCATGATCCGGGGTGTGGAACCGTCGCGTGGGGCATGGCTGCCCATCAACAGATATATAGCCGCCGGCAGGGATCGGAGGTTTGTCACATACGAGCGATCAGGATGAATTTTAGCGTCTCGGCAACCCGTGCGGCGCACCTTCCATCCCGTTCGCCCACCGTTAGGGGAGCGAGGAATGGAAGGTTTCGCCGGCAGGTCGTGTCATGTCGGCTGAAGGGCTGCTTCCGGATTGCTCTCGCGCTCGGCGATTTCGGTGAGGAGGGCGTCGGTCCGCTTCTCCTCTTCGAGTGTCTCGGCCAGCAATTCTTCCGCTTCCGTGAGTCCGAGCGTGGCAGCCCAGGCTTTGAGCGTGCCGTAGCGGGAGATTTCGTAATGCTCGATGGCTTGAGCGCAGCCGATCAGGACCGCGTCCGCCGCCTCGGTGGCGCCGAACGTTTCGAGGTCTTCCTCCATTTCCGCCAGGATGCCCTGTGTTGCCTCGCAGGTCTTGCTGCGCGGCGCCTTGCCGATCAGTCCGAACACCTCATTCAGCCGCTCGACATGGCGGGTGGTTTCGGTGGCGTGGGTTTCGAACGCCTTCTTGAGATCCGGCGCCTGGGCGGCGCGGACGGATCTCTTGAGGGCCTTCAGGATCTGCTTCTCGGCAAAGTAAATGTCCTTCAGCGTTTCATAGAACGCATCGGATAGCGTCTTCTCCTGGGTGGCCATGACGAATTCCTTTCCGTTTCAAGGGGTGCGCGGAGCCTCGGCAGATGTCGTCCGCTGGAGCGCCAGCCGGCCTGCATCTCGGGAAACGGTGCGGTGCGCGAGATGCCGGTCGATCACGTTCGTGGGCGGGTCTCATCCGCCGGGACCGCCTCGAGAGCGCCATCGAGAATGGCAGCTCCCCCGTCGGTAGGCATGTCTGACCCTACGCGCCTGTGCCGGGAGGGTTGCGGAGGATTCGAAATTTCTGCTGATGCACCCATGCATGAATGAATGCCAGGCGATGCCGGAGACCATCGACCGGGTGGCCCGGAGAGCAAATGTCGGGGAGCCGGACAAGTCGGGGAAAGGAACCCAGCAGAAGGCCCCGTCATGCCGATTCTGCTCTGGCTCCCAGGTGTTCCGATCGCCGACAGGCTGAGTTTGCGAAAAGCCTTCCATATCGACGCGGATAAGTAGGGCAGCATCACTTCGAATGGATGATGGTGCGTGATTCCTGGTTTTCAGTATCCACGCTGATCCGCTGGTAAACCGCCAGCGAAAGCACGATCACCGTTGCCGTCGCGAGGAGTCCGATGGGATAGAAGATCTGCTGTATGTGTTCGCGGCTTACTTCGAAAACCGCGACCAGTCCCTCGATGAAAATCGCGATAATGATCGTCGTGATGAATTTGGTGAGGCTCAGACGGGCTTCGAGAGGCGACACCTTGGCACGACTTTGAATGACTTCCTCTTCCATGAAATATTTGGCCACGTCGAAAACGGCGATAGCGATCACGACGTAGCTGATGGCAAGAAGCAGCGCACCGCGCCCCTCGTGCCAGGATGTCAGCAGCGTGAAGAACAGATTGAATACGCCGTAAAAGATGAGCCCTATGGACAGGATCATCAGCATGATGCTTGCAGTGCCGAAGGCAGCGCGTGAAACCTTCTTCAATATAATTTCATAGGTGATCGACATCTTCTAACCCGACCTCGTTGGGGAAATCCGCATCATGGGGCGTATGATGAATGACCGGTGGGATCGTGGGTCGTTTCCGCACCCCGGAACATTCGACCGGGTGCGTCGAATAGCTGACGTTCGGGGGGCCTGACCCTTGGCCGGTGGAGTCTGCGATGCGTCTGGAGTGCCGGACCCGAGAACACGGCCCGCGACGGCGGGTCGGGCGCTCAGCTTTCGGTTCCGGGCAGGCGATCCGTATCTTGTGCGCGGGTGCATCGACGGTGGGATACGGATTGAATGCCGGAAACCCGTCATGCGGGATGAGGGGTTTCCGGTGTTCCAGGTGCCGCCCTCTGGGCGGTGGATCAGAAATGACGTTCGTAAATCTTGATGACGTCGTCGGGCTTCACGTAATCCTGCGGTTCGATGCGGCCGACGACCGCGCCGCCAGGTTCCTGACGAACGACATACGCGTAGTCCTGGAACGCGCGATAGGAAAAGCCGCCGGCGGCCGCCACCGCCTTCAGCATGGTCATGCCCGGCTGATAGGAGAATTGGCCGCCATGCTCGACTTCGCCGATGACGGAAATGGGGCGGTAATCCAGGACCTGCACGGTCACCCGTGCGTTGCTGAGAATATGCTGGTCCTTCAGGGTCGTGGCGACGCGCTCGCTGAGTTCGCTGGTGGTCAGCCCCTCGGCCTTGACCATGCCGATCAGTGGAAAGGCAATGCTGCCGTCGACCGGCACGCGCGTATCGGTCTGGAACTGGTTTTCGCCGAATGTCGACACATTGATCCGGTCGCCGACACCGATCGTGTAGCTTGCGGGGTCATAGCGCGGGATCGGCGTCAGATCGCCTCCGGGCGCGCAGCCGGCGAGGCATGCTCCCGTGATCACGAACGGGAAGCCGAGTCTTGCAGTGCGAGCAACAAGGGTATGACGAAGCGGCAACATGTCGGAACTTCCCTGTTGAGGTTGATTGGTGATGATCGTTTCAGGTTACAGATTTACGTCCACCCGTATCATGACGGTATTGACGGTAAATTTTCCCGTCGTGCCCAGGACGTTCTGATTCGAGATGTCATAATTGAGATTCAGCCGGAGATGCCGGTTCATGAGCCACTGGGCCGAAAGCCCCCCTCCGAAGATGGTCTGGTCGCCGCCGGCCTGGGTGAGGATGCTGCCGACGAGATGTGTCGGCGTATTCTGGTATTGTCCTTTCTGAAAGCTGAAGTGCCCGGAGAGGATAATGTCGCGCTGGTACTGGTGGGTGATGCCGAGCTGCAAATTCGTATAGGTGAAGCCGGCCACGTTTTCGAAGGCGCTGTCCTCGATCCCGTGCTGGACATCCAGTTGGAGACGCGTCAGGCGCGAGGGTGCCCAGCTTGCCTGGGCTTCCACGATCGGAGTGGCGTAATCGGGATAAGCTGCGTTGCGGTAGAAACGACGCTGGTATCCGGCCAGAACGCGCAAATCGATCAGATGAATGGCGCTGTAATCGATGCCCGCCATAAGGGCCAGTCCGTTGGAATCGCGGCCTGGATAGCCTGCGAGGCCATGCGTGTACCGAATTTCGGTACCACGCAGCATGACCAGCGCGCTGGCGGCTTCCGTCCAGTGATAACGGCCGGTGAGACTTTCGACGATCACTGCCCGGTTACGATAGGTCTGAGGAACGGAAATGCCGATGGCCGATGGGAGGCGGGCTCCCTGATCGAATGAGAAATTCGTTATGTTCCCTTCCGGAATCAGGGAAAAGCGCCCATCGCGCGCGACGGTATAGCTGAGGGCCGCCCGGTCGACCTGGTATTTCACAGGCTGGATCGTGGCAAAGCTGCCCAGCGTGCTGGGTGTCTGGACGAGGTTGAGGTGGGAATAGTCGAAACCCAGCCTGTCGTTCGCGATATCGTGGTAACCGCCGATCGCGGCGGTCCAGGTCGTCTGGTTCTGCGAACCCTGGCTTGGATAACGCAGATCGGAAACGGAAGCATTGGTGTAGAGCCGGTCCACCGACCAGTCCGAGGTGAGGCCGATCTGCGCGACGGTGGAGATGATCGCGCTCTGCCCGCCGCCGGGAAGGCGGTTGGCATTGTCGATGTAGCCGACGCCTTCGTTCAGATCGCCGTTCAGCTTGAACCCGCCGAGATGCAGGCCCTGCGGCTGGAACTCCCTGCTGATGCGAATCTGTTCCGAATCGACCCAGGTTTCGCCGACACCTCGCCCGATTTCGGGGAAATACTGGCTCAGGACCTGGGCGGAAGCATGGGTCGGAAATAACGGCGCGGCACAGGCGACGGCTCCCACGATGCGGTACATGCCTGTTCTGCGCGTTGGTCTGTATGGCCCGTTCAAGACGGGAAATCGTATTGTCACGGTCTGATCACCCACGAATGCTGGAGGGGGCGGTTCCGCGTATCCTGCCTGGGTTCGGGCTACGGCGTTCGGCGGGAGGGAAGAGGGGGGCGGGCGCCTTGCTTGCCTGTGTGCCTTCCGCCCGGGCGATGCCGGAAATCAGTAGGGCAAGAAAGACATAAAAGGACGCAGTGGTGATCGTCGGGGCGGAGAGACATGCCGAAACCAGATAGCCCGCGAGGGCCGCGCTGGCCCCGTTGACGACCTGGATATCCTCCAGCTTCCGGTCCATCCGGCGCAATGACCTGACACGGGAGATGAGGCGCCACGCGAACCAGATGAGGCCGAGCATGCCGGGAATGCCGATTGCCGCGAGCAGGCCGGGGATCAGGCTCGACGACCGGTTATTGCCCCAGCCGACGCCGAAGCCGAACGTGTCGATGGCCGCTTGCAGGCTGTCGAGATCGGTGGAACTGCGGGCATTGTACGATTCACTGTCCTGCTTGTTCGTCACGCTGTCGACGATCGTGCCGAGACTGGTCAGCAGGTCCGGGGTCATCACGGTCACAAGGACCATGATCACGATACTGAAAATCAGAAACTGGACGGCCCGCCGCTTTATCATGGGCAGGAACCGCTTCGCGTGGATTGTAACGCCCATGAGCACCACGATCAGCGCGCCGATCCCAAGAGTGACGATCCCTGTTGCCGATGTGGACAGAAAAACGCCGGCAACGGCTGCGGCCAGCGTGATTCTGACAAGGGTGCCAGGGAAGTCATTGAGGATCAGCCATCCTGCACAGAAGGCGCCAGCCGCCATGTAGCCGCCAAACGCGGATGGCTCTGAAAAAGTTGCATTGATTCGGGGGAGGGAACCAACTGTTTGTTCGGTAAGGATCGACCATCCCGGATTCGAATAAAGCATGTCCGAAGGGAAGGGGACATGCGCGACATGGCTGGCGAATTGCCAGACGCCGAAGCCGAAGGCGAGCAGTACGCTCGCGAAATAGGCTCGCAGGATGCTGACAGGATGAAATGGCCGCCCTGGAGCGCCCTGTCGGGTCATGTATAGCGCGACCATCACGAAAATGATGATGTTGAGAAGGAGATAAAGGTCCTGGTTGAGGTTCGCCGAGCTGGGCGTGAGAGGGGTGATGACGAAGGGAGGCGTCGATTTCTGGGGCCAGACATAGACGCGCCCTTCAAAAAAGCGCGGACTCAGCCAGGATGTCAGGATTGCCCAGCCAGCGACGACGAGCAGCGGGATCAGAAGCGGCCAGACCCGTGCGCGGCCGGGATAGCGGGCGCCGAGCAGAAACTGCGCGCCGATATAGCAAACCATTGCTATGGCCGGCAGCGTGTTGGGGGCAATCCCGAAGCCGCCGACCGTGATCGCGGCGCTGGCCTCGAATATGCCCATGATGATCATGAGCTGGATCAGCCGCTCCGGTCGATTGATCCATAGGAGGCAAAGAGGCGCCAGGACCAGGAAGAAAAGCGTGATGCCCACGTGACTCCCTTCCACCGCGGCCAGGCGGCGTTGCGCATCGAACGTCCAAGCGTGATCAATCGAAAAGATGGACGAAATGCGTTGAATGTATTAACCATCGTCTACGTCCAAGCGAAGATCAAGTTTCTTTTCAGGCGCGTATCTGTCTTCCGGAATATGGAAGGGGAGGTGACCTCTGATCGGCGGGTGGCGAGGCCACATCGCAAGAAACAGTCTTTGCCCAAGGAGGCGCCATGACCATGTCCATTTCAGCGATCGTCGAAAGACTGAGGCAGCGTATCATCCCCGCGATGGCAGGCAGTTTTGCCGCCCTGGGTGTCGGATGGGGTGGGGGCGCGCTCGGGGCCGCTCCAGGAGACAGGATCGATCTTGATGGCAGGGCCGTGATCTTTGATGAGGAGTTCGACCATCTCAGTGTCTCGCCGCACGGACCTGATACGGTCTGGAGCGCGCATACGCCGTGGGGCGGTGATTTCGGCGATGCCACCTTCCGTGACAAGGAGCCGGGCTTGCCCTTCAGCGTTCGGGACGGAATCCTTCGCATCGAGATGCGTCGCACGGCGGACGGCAAATGGCAGTCCGGTTTGCTGTCGTCCGCGCCTGGCTTCGGCAGCGGTTTCACCGCGCCTTACGGTTATTTCGAGATGCGGGCGCGCCTGCCGGCGGGGGACGGGGTGTGGCCTGCCTTCTGGCTGGAGGAACTGACACCGACAGGATCGGGGAAACATGCCCTGGAAGTCGATATCATCGAGCATTACGGTCGTTTTCCTGCCGCCTATAACGTGACTGTTACGGAGCGGAATCCGGCAAACAGCCGTGAAAACCACTCGGAGATGCATACCCAGGCCGTTCCGAAAGGAAGTCTGTCGCAGGCCTTCCACACGTATGGTGCCGACGTGACGCCGCAATGGGTCATCGTCTATTTCGACCGCCGGGAGATCTGGCGTACGCCGACCCCGCCGCGTCCGCTTGCGGGCCTTGATGTGCTCGTCGATCTCGGATTGGGCGGCGGCTGGCCGATCGACAAGACGCCCAGCCCGTCGATCATGGAAGTTGACTATGTCCGTGTTTATCAAAGCAGGAAGACGCCATGAAGATTGTCGTCGGAATTGCCACGGCGGGACGGGCGCCTGTCCTTGCCGAAATACTTCGTGACCTCAGGGGCCAGATCCGCCAACCCGATGAAATTGTCGTCTGCGCGCCATCCGATGAGGATATGCAGGGCGCGGCGGAGGCGTTTCCCGGTGTGCGCCTGATTACCGGGCCGCGCGGATTAACCCGGCAGCGGAACGCGATCCTCGCCGCAATACCCGGCGCCGATGTCGTCATGTTCTTCGACGATGATTTCCTGGCCGAGCCGCATTACCTTCAGGCGGTCGAGAGACACCTGGAGACGAACGCTCGTACGGTTGTCGTGACCGGAGCGGTTCTGGCCGACGGGATCAAGGGGCCGGGCCTTGATGTCGCCGAAGGTCGGGCGATCCTGGCCGCGCGCGGAGAAGGCCATGGCCCATCAGGGCCGGAGCCTGTCTTTACCGGATATGGCTGCAACATGGCGCTTCGCCTGGCGCCGATGCGCGCATTCGGCCTGTCGTTCGACGAACGCCTGCCGCTCTATGGATGGCAGGAAGATGTGGATCTTTCGCGCCGGCTGGCGGCCCATGGCGATGTGCGGCTTCTGCCGGACGCACGGGGTGTTCATCTGGGTGTCAAACGCGGCCGCAGTTCCGGGATCAAGTTGGGCTATTCGCAGGTTGCAAACCCGCTTTATATCGCGGCAAAGAAGGAGGGGTATCCGCGAACGCGCGCCTGGGAGCATATTATCCGCAATCTGCTCTCCAACATTGTGAAGGCTATACGTCCGGAACCCTATATAGACAGGCGCGGGCGGCTGGTGGGCAATATGCTGGCTTTTTTCGATCTCGTGCGCGGTCGGATGTCACCGGAACGGGCGGCGACCTTATGAGGCCCTGTTTTTTTCGATATACTGATTCATGGGACGATCGCGCACAGGCATGATCCAGACAATTCTTGCCGCTATCGGCGCCTATATCGCTCTCAGCTTTCCGATTGCACTGCTGATCGGCCGCTGGATCAGGATTTCACGCAGGAAATAACCGGCGAAGGAACAGAGATTCCTTCGCCGGCGACTTGTCGTGTCGTCACGCACAGAATGTTTCTTTTTCAGAGCGAGTCTTTCTCATTCCGGAAGGCCCGTCAGGTGCAATGCGGTCGCGAGTTTGGCGCGGGCTCCTGCCGGGAGAGACGGATTGCTCATCATCACGCGGCGGATCGTGAGTTCCGGGTCGAGCGCCGAGAGTCGGGCAAGGATGGCGGTGCGTTCCGCACCGTTCTCTTCGGTGGTGAGCGCCACGAGATGGTAGACAAGCGCTGATGGAAGCTGCGGATAGAGTGCGGCGACCATTCGCCCGACCCGGACTGCTTCCGTGGGCAGATCGGCGAGGAAGAGGTAAAGAACCGCGCAGGGATCCATCGCGACGCTGAGCGGCTGCGCGTTTCCCGATATGCGATAATGTTTCAGAAGATTTCGCGCGGTTTCCTCTCGGCCGTTTATCAAGGCAAGAAGGGCCTGAAGTGCCCGGTAGGGAGCGAACCATGCCTGATCAGCGTTTTCGTCATTGCTCTTGAATGGGGAGAGCAACGCGTCGGCCGTGTCCGCGTAGCCGGGAATATGACAATAAACGAAGGCGAGCAGGAAGTTCCGGCTGATATTGTGCTGTGAAAGAACCGCCGCATGTTGGGCGGCGGCCAAGGCGCGCGCCACACTCGCCGCATGGTCGCCCTGGAGGAACGCGTTGGCGCGGGTCATCTCCGTTACGGCGCGGGCAATGGCGACGAGCGGCTGGTTGGGGCCGAGCCATTCCGCGAATTTGAGAAGGGTTTCAGCTTCGTGCAGGGCATGAGGCTGGGCCTGTAGCAGCGTGACCAGCGCCCGGGCCGCCAACTGATCGGGAGTCAGTGCCTGGATACTGCATTTTAGAAGATGGCGGGCATGGCGAAGGATGGCGGACCATTGCGCCGACAGAACCGCCCTGGCAAGCAGGGGGGCGGCGAGGCCGGGATTCTGCCGGGTACCGGATGGCAGGGCGGCGCGTACTGTCCAGATCATCTCGCCGCCATTCTGCACGTCGATCAGTCGCAGCAGCAGGGCCGGGTGTTCCTCATTGCCTTTCACGCTGGAATGCAGGATGCCCGTGCACAGAAAATCGATCTGCTTGCCACGGAGGGCTTCGATCCAATCGCCCGTTGCATCCAGTTCGTCGCGTGGCGGCTGGGAAATGACCAGCGTAAAGGCGTCGGACCCGACGAACATCATGTTGAGCAGGCTTCCCAGTTCGTCCGCCAACGTCTTCAGGGATGGGTCCTTCGTCTCGATCGGCATGAGGGTGAGACTGAGGGACCGCACTTTCGCCGAGGCGGCCGGGGGCTGAGAGTCACCTTCTCCTTTTCCGTTCTGTGGGCGTGGCCCGATCGCGGGCGGATCAGACAGGCGGCGCAAGGTTTCGAGCCCCGGGGCACCGTTCTTCCAAGGAAAATGGCCAGCGGAAAGCGAATCGTTCGGCTGCGCATGAAACTGGCCCGCCCGCGCAATCAGGGGAGGGGTCTCAGGACCAGCGTCGCCTGGCATGGGGTCTTTGTCTGATGGAGAGTAGGAGGGGAGAATGCGTGCCAGACTGTCCGGGTTCACCTGGTCGGATTTCATCAGATGCTGGATATGGCGGGAGAAGCGCGCTCTCTGGGTCTGGAGCCATTGATCGAAGGCTGGATCGATTCCGTTCAGGTCAGTGAACAGCATCTCCTCAGGCTCAACCGTATCGTCCAGCGCACCGAGGTCTCCGGTATAGATATCCTCCACATCGACCGATGTCAGGTCCGGCCTGAGCGTTAATGTATGTCGCCCGATATCGATGATCTCGGTGCCGAAAGGCTGGAGCGCGTCGAGCAGGCGGTGGATTTCCTGCCGCAGGGAAGCGCGTGCAAGATCGGTCGGACGCGTGCTCCATAGAAGTTCGGTCAGGCGCTGACGCATGACGGGCTTGCGGTTGGAGAGAGCCAGAATGGCCAGCAATCCCCGTGTTCTCCGTGCTCCCGCCGGAAGAACGTTTTTGCCTGTCGGGGTCATGGCGACCATGTGCCCGATCAGTCGAATTTTTAGGATGTTCGCCCCCGTCGTCGGCACGTCATGCTAACTCCACGCTCGCGATGCGCACGCTTTGTCGCCGGGCCGTATCCCGAGGATATATGAAAAGCCAACGGCCTGCGATCCGCCGCGCCGCTTCTGTACAATGACCAGAAGTACAGGCTTCGGCATGACGAAGATATTATAGGAAATTTTGACAGAAAAAAGGCTCCGTGCTCCAGATTGCCTCCGGATCGGTTCAGGTCGATACCGAACCCGCTGCGCTAACGGCCTTCCAACTGTTTGGTTTCTGCGACATATACCGTTTCCTGTTCGTTTGCCGTCAAATAACAATGGCGTCACGAACTGGGGCGTCCCTGTCGGTTGCGGGCCGCCCCACCTTTGGCGGAAGGACGGCAGAGGACGGAGAGGTTCGAGCGGTGTGAACATGCAACGCGGTTCCATCAACGTGGCGATCAGAGATCCTGTATGGGTTTTCATCATCCTGCCAGGCTTTTCGAGCATGATCATAACCCCTTGCGTTCTCACTATAGGCTGCGCTCACGCGCCATGTCCCCGGCTGCGTTATGCGATGCCGCGCCCCGCTGCCGACATGGAATAATCACGACGCTTTACCGTTGAATGTGTCCATGAATTGATGGTGCGAGCAACAACGTCCAGCATTCCAGAAAGAAACAGGAAAAGGCGGATGTTTGATAATATAAGAACTGCCCGGGTCTATTGTTTCGTATAATAATGAAATATTACGTTAAAAAAAGAGAATTTCTTCGTTAATTTTTAGTTGGCGGCCATCGCGGATTTTTCTCGCAATCACTGCGGAACTCGCATTTGCGTGATCAGAATTTCGCTCTGAAGGGACGAGATTCAGGCATTTTCGGGCACATGAATAAAGTGATTTCGAGATTCAAACAGTATTTTAACAGACAAATAACGATGTATTCATATCTATAATACTTACGAAAATGATTAAAAACACATTACGGCTTGTTTTTATTATTGCGCTTTGCTCATCCGCGCAGGCAACGTCCCGGTCATACCAGGGAGGTAGCGATCTGATTGAGATCACGCCGCTTCAACTTGCCTGCCAGCTTCATTCTTCGCTGATGACGAGGTGTTCGTATGTCTGGTCTGCAACAGGAAAAATTCATGGGGGCAGCCTTTCTCGCGGATGATGCGACGGTGGTTGTCCCCTATGCCGGGCTTATCGGCGTGCAAGTCGCCAGGCCCGAGAATGCCGTGCCGATCCGCGATCCGCGCAAGCGCGTGATGGATGTCATGATTGCGGCTGCGATGTTGTTCTTCGCCATGCCCGCCATGCTGGCGATCGTCGTGCTGGTCCGGCGCGATGGAGGGGGCGCGTTGTTCGGCCATAACAGGATCGGTGAGAACGGACGGATTTTCCGCTGCCTCAAATTCAGGAGCATGGTGGCGAATGCGGATGAGGTCCTGAAGGAGCTTCTGGAACGGGACGAAGCCGCCCGTGAGGAATGGGCCAGCACGCAGAAGCTGCGCCACGATCCCCGCATCACGCGGCTGGGCCGCTTCCTGCGGGCGACCAGCCTGGATGAGCTTCCGCAATTGCTGAATGTTCTGCGCGGTGACATGAGCCTGGTCGGGCCGCGTCCGATCGTTCAGGCCGAGGTCGAGCGGTATGGTGAGAACATCACCTATTATTATGCGACCCGACCGGGCCTGACCGGACTCTGGCAGGTCAGCGGGCGCAGCAATACCAGCTACGCCCGGCGCGTGGCCCTCGACAGCGCCTATGTCAGGCACTGGACGTTCTGGAAAGACGTTCTGATCCTCCTGAAGACCATTCCCGCCGTGCTTCGGCACGACGGCGCGCATTAGGCGACCCGCCATGACAATACTTTCTGTCCGCGACGAAACATTCGTCGGTCCGCCGCCCCTGCCGCTTGCGGCAGCGCCGGATGAGCATGTGCCCCTGGGAAATGCGCTGGCCATCGTGCGGCGCAGGAAATGGACGGTCATGCTGATCACGGCCGGGCTGTTCATTCCCCTGGCGAGCGTAATCTTTTCCCTCCCGCGCTATTATGAAACCCAATCCTCGCTTCTCGTGGATACGGGAAAGACGGAATTTACCGATCTGCAGGCCCATGGCGGCGCCGTAAGCGGCGACACGCTCATGATCCATACCCAGACCGACATTCTGCTTTCGCGGGATATGGCGGGAAAGGTGGTCGATCGCATTGACCTCGTCCATCGGCCAGAGGTCCAGCAGATCATTTATCCGCCCGCGCCGATGCCCGGCCCGTGGGGCGTGTTCGACATGGTTCGTCATCGCCTGGGCCTTGATCGTGTCCGCCCACAGTTGCTGACGCGCGCGGAGCAGCGTCAGGTCGCGGTGGACTGGCTGCTGCGGCATGTCACGGTCCGGAATGACGGGCGCTCGTACACGCTCGCGATCAGTGCCAAGACGAACGACGCCGCGCTGAGTGCGCGGATCGCGAATGCCTACGCCTCCGCCTATCTGGATTTCATGCGCGATCTCAAGATCACGACTGTGGCCCACGCCCATGAATGGCTGAACGAACAGATCGGGGCGCTTCAGGCCCGTGTGGCAAAGGCCGAAAGCCGGGTCGAGGAATTTCGTCGGGCGCATGGCCTGGTTCTGAGCCAGGAAGTCTCGCGCGATGGCGACCAGACGACTCTGACGGGTCGTCGAATGAGCCGCGTGGATATTGCGCTGACCGAAGCTTCCAACAAGCTTGCCGAGCAGCAGAGCGCCTATGACCAGGTGCAGGCGGCGCGGCGCGGCGGGTCGCTGGGTGCCTTGCCCGCCGTGGTGGCCTCTCCGCTCGTCCAGCGTCTGTCTGGCGAACTCGCGGAACTGGAAAAACAGCGGGCCGGTCTCGGGACGACGGATATGTCGGAAAGCCCGCGCCTGCGCCAGCTCGATTCCTCGATTGCCGGGCTTCGTGCCCAGCTTGGCGCGGAAGAGGGTCATATTGCCGGAAGCCTGCGGGCCCAGGTCGAGGCGACCCGCGCACAGGTCGCCACGCTGGAGGCGCGCGTGCGTGACCTCAAGGGAGCGGTCGCGGGTGAAAACGTGGCCGAGGTGCAGCTTCGCCAACTCGTCAGCGAGGCCGACGCCGCCGAAGTGGTCTATCGCGACTATCTGACCCGGTTCGAGCAGACATCCGCCCAGGCGGCGATGCAGGAGCCCGATGCCGTACTCATTTCGTACGCGCAGACGCCCCTTGGCCCGTCTGGCCCGCATCGGGGACAATTGACAGGCGCGGCGGGCCTTCTGTCGCTCGCGCTGGGCTGTTTCGGTGCGATCATGCTCGAAAGGCTGAGGCCGGGCGTGCGCACGCTGGAACAGCTTGAGCAGAGGACGACATTGTTTCCGCTCGGGGTCGTTCCCTTCGCCGGCCGCGAGCGCCGGCCGCTCATGGAATACCGGACATCGTCCTACACGCTCTCCGTCGATCATATCAGCAACATGCTGCGTCATGGCGACGACCGGTTCCGCGCGCAGGCTGTCCTGGTAACGTCTGCCCTGCCGGGGGAAGGCAAGACGTTTCTTTCCGTCGCCCTCGCCGCGAGCACCGCGCGGAATCATGGGCGGGCGCTGATCATCGACGCCGACATCCGCCGCAGCCAGGTCGGCGTGTCGATCCGTCCGACGTTCCGGCCGCCGCAGGGGGATGGCCCGAATGGGTCTGGCCTGCCGGGGCTCACGCGCGACATCATGCAGAATGTCGACCTGATCACGCTGCGCGGCGCGCGCTCCAACGGGAGTGGACGGTATCTGCTGGACCTGAAGCAGCTTGGGGCGATCATTGCCGAGGCACGCAACCTCTATGATCTGATCCTCGTTGACATGCCGCCGGCGCTGGTCATTCCGGATGCGGCTTCCGCCGGGCGGCTGGTGGATGGCGCGGTCATCGCCGTGCGGTGGCAGCGGACCGAGATGGATGCGGTGCTGACCACCCTGCGCCGGCTCCACGCATGCGGCGTGCGCGTGCTGGGCGGTATCCTGACCCAGGCCGACATGAACGATCTTGGACGGGAAAGTGGCATGCATGCCTATCTGGCGCAGGATCTGGACGGCTATGACCGCGCATGAGGCGCGGGAATGCCCCGTCTATCTGAACGGCCGTTTCCTGCGGCAGGCGCTGAGCGGTGTCCAGCGTTTTGCCACCGAAATTTCCGCCGGACTTGTGCGGCAGGGAATGATTTCGGAAATCGTCGTCCCTCCATCCGGCAAGGATGGAGGGGATCTGGAGGTGGCGCGTTCCGGACAGGTCCCGATCAGGCCATTCGGCTACGGCAGCGGCCATCTGTGGGAGCAGACGATGCTTCCATGGGCAACGTCGGACGGCCTTCTGGTCAATCTGGGCAATACCGCTCCACTCCTGGCACGACGGCAGATCGTCGTGATCCATGATTGCGGATGGGCGAGCGTGCCGGAAGCCTATTCCACGCGCTTCCGGGCAACCTATCGCGTGATGCAGACGGGCCTGATTGCGAGACGGACCCGGATCGTCACGGTGTCGGAATTTGCCCGAGGCGAGATCATACGCCATCTCGGTGCGCGGCCCGAGCAGGTTTCCGTCATTCCCGAAGGTGGGGAGCATGTCCGGGCTGTTGTGGCCGATCCGACGGTTCTTGCCGAGAATGATCTGGTGCCGGGGCGTTATGTGCTCGTCGTGGGCAATCTCGTCGCGCACAAGAACCTGCGCGTTCTGGCAAAGCTCGGCGAGGCGCTGGAGGCACGCGGCATGGTGCTCGCCATCGCGGGAGCCCGGCGGGACGGGATCTTCCAGCAGCAGGGCGGCGCAGACATGCCGAGGGCTGCACGCTATCTCGGCCGGGTATCGGATGGCGCCCTGAGGGCGCTGTATGAACATGCCGCCTGCTTCGTGTTTCCCTCGCGCTACGAAGGGTTCGGATTGCCGGCGGTCGAGGCGATGGCCTGCGCCTGCCCGGTCGTCGCGAGCGATATTCCTGTCCTGCGCGAAGTCTGCGGTGACGCCGCCCTGTTCGCCGATCCGTTCTCACAGAACGCTTTCGTGCATCAGGTCATGCGTCTTCATGACGAGGACGGGCTGGCCGATCGCCTCCGCGAGGCCGGGGCCGCGCGCCTGCTGCGCTACAACTGGGCGGAAGCCAGTACCGCCATGGCCAACGTCATCCAAGCCGCCCTGCATGCCGTTCCGACACATGTTCGCCGTCCTCCCAGCATGGAGCCATCCACATGATGCGCAATTCACATGCCGTGCCGGCGCAAGAGGTTGCCGGGCGCGGAAAGTCCGGCCCCCGGATTGCCGTGATCCATGAATGGCTGGAGAAACATGCCGGGTCGGAGCAGGTGCTGGAGCAGATCCTGCTCTGCTACCCGACGGCGGATGTCTTCGTGGTCGCGGACTTCATGCCGGAGAACAAAAGGGGTTTTTTAAAGGGGCATAACGTCAGGGCCTCGTTTATTCAGAAGCTTCCCTTTGCCCGGCGTCATTTCCGTAAATTCCTTGGACTGATGCCGCTGGCTGTCGAGCAGTTCGACCTCACAGGGTATGACCTCGTGATTTCCAGCCATCATGCGGTCGCGAAAGGGGTGATCACCGGGCCGGACCAGCTTCATGTCAGTTATGTCCATAGTCCGATGCGCTATGCCTGGGATCTCCAGGCCCGGTATCTTGAGGAACGCGGACTGGGTTGGGGGGGATTGGGTCTTTATACGCGATGGCTTCTCCATCGGCTGCGGAACTGGGACGCGCGGTCGGCCGCCGGGGTGGATCTGTTCGTCGCCAATTCACGCTATATCGCCCGGCGCGTGCAGAAAGCATGGAGGCGGGAGGCGATTGTTCTCAACCCTCCTGTTTCCGTAGATAAATTTCGCCTTTCATTGGACAGGGAGGATTTCTATCTCGTCGTCTCACGGTTCGTTCCGTACAAGCGGATCGATCTTATCGCAGCAGCATTCGGCAAGATGCCCGATCGTCGGCTTGTCATCGTGGGAGAAGGCGAGGGCGATGCGGCGATCAGGGCGGCTGCTGCGGGTTGCCCGAATATCGAGATCCGCGAGCCCGTGCGGATCGACGAACTGGTTTCGCTGATGGGGCGGGCGCGCGCGTTCGTCTTTGCCGCCGCCGAGGATTTCGGGATTGTCATGGCGGAGGCGCAGGCTTGCGGCACGCCCGTCATCGCCTACGGGGTGGGCGGCGCCTGCGACATCGTGATTGGAGAGGATGCAACCGACCCTACCGGGCTGCTGTTTGCCGAGCAGACGGCGGAGGCGATCGTCGCGGCCGTGCGGAGGTTCGAACAGAATCGCCATCGTATCCATGCCGAAACCTGCCGGGCCAACGCCATGCGTTTTTCGGAGGAGGCATTCCGTCGCCGTTTCATGGAAATCGTCGATGAGGCCGTGGCGGCGCGTGCCGGCCAGCCATCCGCGCCCGCAGATCGGATTCCGATGATGCGGGGCACGGAGGCCGTCATGGCGGACCATCCGGACGCGCTGCGACGCCACGGATTGAAGGATCAGGTAGCATGAACAATTTTT
Source organism: Gluconacetobacter sp. (assembly GCF_047721585.1). Lineage (NCBI taxonomy): Bacteria > Pseudomonadati > Pseudomonadota > Alphaproteobacteria > Acetobacterales > Acetobacteraceae > Gluconacetobacter > Gluconacetobacter sp. The sequence goes on along the minus strand of NZ_JBDNXE010000056.1, from coordinate 5,204 downwards.
CCAGATCACGAAGGACGATTGTTCATCTGTCGAAGCATTGCGGCCGTGGCAACGGCAATGTGCATGTGGCTGTCGACCTGGCATGCGAGCAGGCGAGAGCAGGGCATCATGTCTATTTCTGTAGCGGCGGAGGAACGTTTGTCCGTCTGCTGGAACGCGAGGGCGTCCATCATCTGACGCTGCCGCAGGACCAGCGGAGGCCTTTTGCCCTGCTGCGCAGCATGGCGGTGTTGACGCGGCTCTGCCGCGCCATCGGCGCGGACATCCTTCACGCTCACATGATGGGAGGCGTGCTGGTCGGCGCCGTCGCTTCGCGCTTCGCGGGGGTTCCGCTGGTGACGACGGTTCATAATTCCTTCGACCGGCATTCGGTTCTGATGCGCCTGGGGGACAGGATCGTCGCCGTCAGCGAGGCCGACCGGAAGTCTCTCATTGATCGGGGCTTTCCACAGGATCGCACGCAGGTGGTATGGAATGCGCCGGTCGCATCGGCCCGGAACGTAGACGTAGCTGACAGGGCGCCGGGGAGCGTGCCCCGGCTGCGCCGTCCCAATATCACGCTGATCTGCGGCCTTCACGCGCGCAAGGGTGTGTTCGACGTGATCGAGGCCGCGGCGTCGCTGTTGTCGTCGATGCCGGAATGGACACTCTACATCGCCGGGGAAGGCCCCGATCGGGCTGAACTGGAGGAACGGGTCGGCGCCTTGGGGCTGGCGGAGCGGATCATCTTCCTGGGCTATGTGGAAGGCCCGGAAGTTCTCTACAGTCAGACCGACATCTTCGTGCTGGCCTCCTATGCCGATCCGGGCAGCCTGACGATCGGCGAGGCGCGCGCGGCGGGGTGTGCGATCGTCGCGACCTCGGTCGGCGGAACGCCGGAGATGCTCGGGTTCGGGGCCGCCGGGCGGCTCGTCCCGCCAGGGCGTCCGGATATCATGGGGCGGGAGCTTGGCGAGATCATGCGCGACCGGCCAAGGCGGGCGGCCATGGGGCGGGCCGCGCTGCGGGGGGCGGAGATATTCGAGGCGAGCCGCCTGGTGCCGGATTATATGCGTGTCTACGAGGAAATCGTTCGACGACAACATCCTGCCAAGAGACATTCGGCCGCCAGTCGCGTTTCGGAACATGGCATCTCCTCCGGACCCACGGAGAAGACGAGGCGGCAGGAGAGCGCATGTCCGAGATAGCGCAGCCGGCCAATATCGGCTCGCGCGCCGCGACGGGTGCGGCGCTGATGGTTGCGGCACGCCTGCTGACGCGATTCATCGACCTCGCCAGCATGCTGGTCCTGACACGCATCCTGCTGCCTGCTGATTTTGGCCTGGTGGCGATTGCCGCCAGCCTGTGCGGGCTGACGGAGGCGATCCTTGAATTACAGATCAATCAGGCCCTGCTGCGCCTGCCGACCGTCGCGCGGCTGCATTACGACACGGCTTTCACCATCGGCCTGATCCGGGGCGTCGTCCTGATGGCCGTTCTCGTGGCCAGCGCGCTTCCTGTTGCGCGGTTCTACCATGACGCGCGCCTGTTCCCGCTTGTCTGCTTCCTCGGCCTGAGCCCCTTCATGCGTGGGATCGTGAGCCCGCGCATGGTTGCGTTTCAGAAGCAGCTCAGCTTCTGGCGTGACTTCGCCATCGAATTGTCCGGCAAGGGTATCAGCTTCGTCTTCGGCACGGTGATCGCGCTTCTGACGCACAGCTACTGGGCCATCGCACTGAATACGGTGATATATTCCGGTGCCATGATGGCGCAATCCTACTATTTCGCACCATACCGGCCGCGACTGAGCCTGCGTGAGATTCATGTTTTCGCGGGCTTCGCCGGATGGATGACGATGGCGCAGATCGTCAGTGCCCTCAACTGGCAGTTCGAACGCCTGCTTCTGGGCAAGGTGATGAACCGGTCCGCCCTGGGTATGTTCTCGACCGCGATCGACATTACGAATATCCCGTTTCTGGCCCTCTTCACCCCGATGGCGCGGCCATTGCTGGCGGCGTTCTCTCATCTCAGCGAAGACAGGGAGCGATTGGCCGCGAGTTACCAGAAGGCATCGGTGGCGATGGCGACGGTCGGGTTGCCGCTGCTGATCGGCGAGAGCCTGGTGGCGGATAGTACGGTGCGTGTGGTCGTCGGCCCGGCCTGGGTGGGGGCGGTGCCCATGGTCCGCTGGCTGGCGCTGAGCCTCACGCCGGCGGTCTTCACGCTGGCGACATGGCCGCTGCTTCTGACCTTCGGACGAACAAAGACACTTCTGAAACGCAACCTTCTCGAATTCGGCGTCAAATTTCCGCTCGCGATCGCAGGTGTGCTGTGGGCGGGGTTCTCAGGTGTGATCGCCGCTCGTTTTGTGTCGGAACTCGCGTCGGATGTTTTTGGCCTTTTCCTGGTGCGCGGCCTGACCGGCCTTGGCGTCTGGGAGCAGGTGCTGGGGTGGAAGCGCAGCGTCGGGGCATCCCTGTTCATGGTTCTGGCGGTCGAGGGGCTGAAATGGCTGCTGCCGCCGGTCGATACGCTGGCGCATGCGGCGGTCGATCTGTTTGCCTGTTCCGCGTGCGGCGCCATTGCCTACACGTTCGGTCTTTGCATGCTCTGGATTCTTTCGGGACGTCCGGATGGGATCGAGAAACTTGTTTTCGATCGTGCCCGTCATATCGTATCTTCGAGAAGGGGAAAGGAAAGCAGCGTCTTCGGCAAGTCGGTGTCGTTTCCTGTCAGCCAGCCGATCGTCGAACAGGGCTCCCAGGACTCCTTTCACTGACAATCCGGTGTCGATGCGCGGCATCTGGAGATTATGTTCTTGATCGAGGAAACGGATGACAAAAACGCTCATTCGCGTGATCAGCGTTGCAGGTAGCGCCCGACGCGGCACGTTTCATCGCCCTCCCGCTGGGGTGGAGTGGGAATTCTTCGATGCATCCACCGGTCTGGCCGAAGGGTTCGAATATGATCTCGACGTGGCATGGGCGCACATAAAGCGCGCGCTCGCGCCGGGCGAGATCGGGTGCTATTGCAGCCATGTCCGGGCATGGCAGGCGCTTCTTGCCGACCCGACGGCAGACCAGATCCTGGTCGTTGAAGACGACGTTTACGTCGACTGGCCCGTCACACTGCATCTGACAGAGATCGACTGGGCGTCGAAGGGCGTGCATTTCCTGAAGTTCTTCGGACGGTTCCCGGCAAAATTCCATGTCGCAGAGAAAAATTATCCGATATGGGACCGTCATGTGGTGCAATATCAGACGCAGCAGTTCGGGACGCAGATCTATCTTTTGACCCGCCATGCGGCCGAGCGTTTCGTCCGGAATTTCCGGCGGATCTCCCGACCGATCGATGTCGAGATGGAGCGTCCCTGGGCAACCGGCATTCCCGTTGCCGGGATCGTCCCGCCGACGGCCCTTGAACTGTCGGTGCCAAGTTCGGTCGTCGACCGACGCGCCGATCGGGAGCCTACGCATCTTGAAAGCGCTCGCTATTATGGCGGCCGTGTCATCGAGCGTATTCGTGGGCGCGTATACCGTACGGCTGGGCCGCGGGTGAAAATAAACGGACGGGATCGGTCTCAATCCGTGTTCGACTATCGAAACCAATGAAGACTCCGAGACGTGACGGCCGATACTCGTCGAGAAAATCATTTCTAAAATGATGTGATGAAAAATACGTGACATCCAATCGCAATCGAGAACGTTTATGTCCAGGTCATGCGTCGAAACCTCGTGGCCGTGGCAAGGAGTGGAAGCCGGATTCATCGACTTGTTCCAATCCCTCTGTGTGATCGAACGCCATTAGGAGAGCATGATCCGATGCGAACCCGAGAGCCCGCGCAAATCGAACGGAAGCCCGAGGATATGCGAAGAATCTGTGTCTGCTACACGCCGGATCAATCTTATCTCTTTCCGAGCTTCGTCAGCGCGTTGCAGGCGCGTCGGTTCACGCCGCGCGATCTGGCGGATATCGTCATTATCGCATTCGGGATCGATCCGGTCGCCGAAGTGATTTTCGCCGAGGCTTGCGCACGCGCGGATATCGTGTTTCTGGCCCGAAGCGAGGCCGATATCGGAGGCGCTCCCGCCATGTTGGCACGGCTGTTTCTGGCGGACCTTCTCCCGAAACAGTATGATTTTTTTCTTTATGTGGATGGCGATACCCAGATCCGTGGTCCGCTGGACGACCTGTTGCTGAATCCCGTTCCTTACGGAATGTTTTACGCCGCCGCCGATCCGATGACATTCGTGGGAGACGATTCGGACCGGCTGAGTCGTACCATCGCGGCGCATTTTGCGTCGCTTGGGCTCTCGTCGGTCGACGCATGCCGGTATTTTAATTCCGGCGTGATCTATGCGGAGCGCAACGGATGGGCGCGTATCGGAGCCGAAGCATGGAAGATGTTTTCCGGCCAGTCCGGCGCATCGCGTTTTCCCGATCAGGATGTTTTGAACCTCGTTGGTCTGCCGCACTGTCTTTCGATGTCGCTGGCATGGAATTTTCCGGTATATATGAATAGTATTCGCGTTCTTTCCGTTATACGGCCACGAATCGTCCATTACATGTCACGGCCGAAGCCGTGGGAAGGCGCTTTTCCACCCTGGAACGCTGAAGCCTCCGCGGTCTATGGCAAGGTGGCGTCCGCTTATCCGGAAACGGCGCGATATTGGCGCCGCATGAAACGCACGACCTGGTTCCGCTATCATCTTCAGCAGCGTTATAAGCGCATGCACGCGATGGTCACATGGGGGTTTGGCGCGAAAAGACGGCGTATTCTTGCTTATGAGGGCAGATTGAAACAGTCGCAAGCCTTGCAAGGGGCATCCGGACGGGATGTAGGGGCGGTCCAGTCTGTCCTGGCACCTTCCGTCGAGGCATCCTTCTGACATCGTTGAGAGAACCGTCCGGGATGGCGGAGATCGTTCCATGGTGCAGCGTCGTTTTTTCATATGCACTCCAGCTTTCTTCCGCGTGCAGATGAGATCGCATGATCGGATGAAGGCGTGACACCCCGATTATGATCATGTGGCGAGATCGTCGGTTTCCGAGATGATATTGTGGCTGAATAGAGCAAAAGGAGGATGCCATGTCTGACACGACGCTTCCGGTGATTGGCGCGCAGGCGGCAAGCACGACGAAGATTGTCCCGGTCATTCTGTCTGGCGGAACGGGGAGCCGGCTGTGGCCGCTGTCGCGGGCGAGCTATCCGAAGCAGCTCTGGT
>NZ_JBDNXE010000055.1:0-26601 GCF_047721585.1 Gluconacetobacter sp. | reverse complement strand
GAGATCGTCAATACGGCGAAGCGTACGGGTGCGCGGGTTCGGGGTCCTATCCCGCTGCCGACGCATATCGAACGGTTTACTGTAAACCGCTCTCCCCACGTGGATAAGAAAAGCCGCGAACAGTTCGAAATTCGGACTCATCGCCGGCTGCTCGACATTGTCGAGCCGACCCCGCAGACCGTGGACGCTCTCATGAAGCTCGACCTCGCCGCTGGCGTGGACGTCGAGATTAAACTTTAAGGTCCAGACGATGCGCACCGGATTGATCGCAAAGAAGCTGGGCATGACCCGGCTGTTTAAGGAAGACGGCACCCATGTGCCTGTCACCGTCCTGCATATCGACAACGTGCAGGTGGTGGATGTCCGTACCCAGGAGCGTGATGGCTATACGGCCGTGCAGCTCGGGCTCGGCAACGCCAAGGTGAAGAACGTCTCCAAACCGAACCGCGGCCATTTTGCCCGCGTGAAGGTCGAACCCAAGAAGAAGCTGGTTGAATTCCGCGTTGCGGAAGATGCCGTGCTGGAAGCAGGCGCCACTCTCTCTGCCGCCCATTTCGTGGTGGGGCAGAAGATCGACGTGACGGCCACCAGCAAGGGCAAGGGCTTCGCCGGCGCCATGAAGCGCTGGAACTTCGCGGGTCTCGAAGCTTCGCACGGCGTGTCCATCAGCCATCGTTCGCATGGTTCGACGGGTAACCGCCAGGATCCGGGCAAGACCTTCAAGAACAAGAAGATGGCCGGGCACCTGGGCTCCGAGCGCGTGACCACCCTCAATCTCGAGGTGGCGGCGGTGGATGCCGAAAAGAACCTGCTCCTGGTCCGCGGCTCCGTGCCCGGCGCCAAGAACGAGCTGGTGCTGGTTCGTGATGCGATCAAGAAAGCCCGTCATGCCGAGGCGCCGTATCCGGCGGCCCTGGTTGAGGCTGCGGGCTGAGGATAGAGGGCAATGGATTACGAAATCAAAACCCTCGACAACGGGAGCGCCGGCACGGCCGTGCTTCCGGACGAGATTTTCGGGGTGACGCCGCGGGCCGATATCATGGCGCGTGTGGTGCACTGGCAGCTGGCCAAGCGCCGCGCCGGCACGCACAAGGTCAAGGGGATGGGCGAAGTCTCCGGCACGACCAAGAAGCCGTACCGCCAGAAGGGCACGGGTAGCGCCCGTCAGGGCTCGCTGCGCGCGCCGCAGTACCGCACCGGTGGTGCCGTGCATGGGCCGGTCGTTCGCGATCATGGCTACGACCTGCCGAAGAAGGTGCGTCGTCTGGGCCTGATCTCCGCGCTGTCGCAGAAGGCTGCCGAAGGCAAGCTGGTGGTGCTGGACGCCGCCACGTCGTCGGGCCGCACTGCCGAGCTGGCCGCGAAGGTCCAGGCGCTGGGCTGGAAATCCGCCCTGATCGTCGATGCGACGGTCGAGGAGAATTTCGGTCGCGCCACCCGCAACCTGCCGAAGATCGACGTGCTGCCCACCATCGGCGCGAACGTCTACGACATCCTCAACCACGACGTGCTCGCGATCACCCGCGCCGGCGTCGAAGGCCTGAAGGAGCGCCTGGCATGACCAACGTGCTCGCAATCCGCAAGAAGGCGGAGCGGATGTCGCGTGAGACGATGTATGACATCGTTCGCGCGCCGCTGATCACCGAGAAGGCGACGGCGCTGTCCGAGAAGAACCAGGTGGTCTTCAAGGTCGCGATCGACGCCACGAAGCCGGAGATCAAGGTCGCGGTCGAAGGTTTGTTCGGCGTGAAGGTCCTGGGCGTGAACACGCTTGTCCAGAAGGGCAAGACGAAGCGCTTCAAGGGCCGCCCGGGCCAGCGTTCCGATGTGAAGAAGGCGTTTGTGCAGCTTGCCGAGGGTCAGTCCATCGACCTGACCGCGAAGCTGGTCTGACGCGGGGTAGCAAGACATGGCACTGAAGCACTTTAATCCGGTCACCCCCAGCCTGCGCAATACGGTCTTGATCGACCGTAAGGAGCTGTGGAAGGGTAAGCCTGTAAAGGCTCTGACCGAAGGCAAGAACAAGTCCGGCGGACGCAACAACCATGGGCGCATCACCTCGCGCTTCATCGGTGGCGGCCACAAGCAGTCCTATCGCTTCGTCGATTTCAAGCGGCGCAAGTTCGATGTGGCCGGCACGGTCGAGCGTCTGGAATATGACCCGAACCGCACCGCCTTCATCGCGCTGGTGAAGTATGAGGACGGCGAGCTCGCCTACATCCTGGCGCCGCAGCGCCTGAAGGTGGGCGACCAGGTGGTGGCCGGCGCGCGCGTCGACATCAAGCCGGGTAACGCGATGCCGCTGTCGGCCATTCCGGTCGGCACGATCGTGCATAACATCGAGCTGAAGCCGGGCGCCGGCGGCAAGATTGCCCGTTCGGCCGGCACGTACTGCCAGCTGGTCGGCAAGGATGCCGGCTATGCGCAGATCAAGCTGCAGTCGGGCGAGCTGCGCGTCGTGCGCGGCGAGTGCATGGCGACGGTTGGCGCGGTGTCCAATCCGGACAACATGAACCAGCATATGGGCAAGGCCGGTCGCGGTCGCTGGCTGGGTCGTCGTCCGCATAACCGCGGCGTCGTGATGAACCCGGTCGACCATCCGCATGGTGGTGGCGAAGGCCGCACCTCGGGCGGCCGTCATCCGGTCACGCCGTGGGGCAAGCCGACCAAGGGTTACAAGACCAGGGTTAACAAGCGTACGGACAGTCTGATTATCCGTCGCCGGAAAACCGGTAAGTAAGGGGCAAAGAAGATGGCACGTTCCGTCTGGAAGGGCCCGTTCGTGGACGGGTATCTGCTGAACAAAGCCGATGCGTCGCGCGCGTCGGGCCGTAACGAAGTGATCAAGATCTGGTCGCGTCGCTCGACAATCCTGCCGCAGTTCGTCGGTCTGACGTTCGGCGTCTATAACGGGCACAAATTCCTGCCCGTTCAGGTGTCGGAGAACATGGTGGGGCACAAGTTCGGCGAGTTCTCGCCGACGCGTACCTTCACGGGGCATTCGTCGGACAAGAAGGCGAAGCGGGGCTGATATGAGCAAGCCGAAGCATCCGCGTACGCTCGCGGAAACCGAGGCGCAGGCCGTCACGCGGAATATCCGCGTGAGCCCGCGCAAGCTGAACCTGGTCGCGGCGCTGATTCGCAACAAGCCGGCGGCCCAGGCCGTGGCGACACTGACGTTCTCGAAGCGTCGCATCGCGCAGGACGTCAAGAAGACCCTGCAAAGCGCGATCGCGAACGCAGAGAATAATCATCAGCTGGATGTCGACCAGCTGGTGGTGGTGCGCGCCGAGGTTGGCAAGTCGATCGTCATGCGTCGTTTCCATGCGCGTGGTCGTGGTCGTTCGTCCCGCATCGAGAAGTTCTTCAGCCATCTGAAGATCGTCGTGGCCGAGCGTTCGGCCGAGGCGGAGACAACCGAGCAGAAGGCGGCCTGATCCATGGGACACAAAGTCAATCCGATCGGGCTGCGGCTCGGTATCAACCGCACCTGGGACAGCCGTTGGTACGCTGGCGCCGATTATTCGCGCCTGCTGCATGACGACCTGAAGCTGCGTTCGCACCTGCGCCGCAAGCTGTCGGGTGCTGGCGTGTCCCGCGTGGTGATCGAGCGTCCGGCGAAGAAGCCCCGCGTGACGATCTACGCCGCCCGTCCGGGCGTCGTGATCGGCAAGAAGGGCCAGGATATCGACGTTCTGCGCAAGGATCTGACCCGTATGGCGAAGACCGACGTTGCGCTGAACATCGTCGAGATCCGCAAGCCGGAAATCGACGCGACGCTGGTGGCCGAGAACATCGCTCAGCAGCTGGAGCGCCGCGTGGCCTTCCGTCGCGCCATGAAGCGCGCCGTGCAGTCGGCGATGCGTCTGGGCGCGCAGGGCATCCGGATCAACTGCGGTGGCCGTCTGGGCGGCGCCGAGATCGCGCGTGTCGAGTGGTATCGCGAGGGCCGGGTGCCGCTGCACACGCTGCGCGCGGACATCGATTATGGCGTGGCCACGGCGAAGACCACCTATGGCACCTGCGGTGTGAAGGTCTGGATCTTCAAGGGTGAGATCCTCGCCCAGGACCCGCTGGCGCAGGATCGGCGCGCCGCCGAGCAGGCTCCGCAGCGCTAAGCTGCGGAACCTAAGGATCTAGAACGGCGCCAGGCGGCGCGTGAGGATTTAGAACAATGCTTTCTCCCAAGCGGACAAAGTACCGCAAGGCCCACAAGGGCCGCATTCATGGGCTGGCGAAGGGCGGAACGACGCTGAATTTCGGTGCGTTCGGCCTCAAGGCCCTGGAGCCGGAGCGGGTGACCGCCCGGCAGATCGAGGCCTCCCGCCGGGCCATTACCCGTGCGATGAAGCGTGCCGGTCGCGTCTGGATTCGGATCTTCCCCGATCTTCCGGTCTCGACAAAGCCCGCCGAAGTGCGTATGGGCTCCGGCAAGGGATCGCCGGAATACTGGGTGGCCCGTGTGAAACCGGGTCGTATCCTGTTCGAGATCGAAGGCGTTTCGCCGGAACTGGCGCGCGAAGCGCTGGCGCTGGGCGCTGCGAAGCTGCCGATCAAGACCAAGTTCGTGACCCGCATCGGAGAGGCGTGAGATATGGCAAAGGCAACCAAGCCGGCCGATCTGCGTGCCAAGACCGCGGAAGAACTGGAGGCGCTTCTCATTGACCTGAAGCGCGAGCAGTTCAACCTGCGGTTCCAGCGCGCGACCGGCCAGAATGAAGGACAGGCGCGTGTTCGTACGGTGCGTCGTGAGATCGCCCGTCTGAAGACGATTGCGTCCGAGGCGTTGAAGAAGAGTGCAGCCGGCGCGGAAGCGTCGGCCGCGAAGTCCTGAAGGGAGACGGGCGATGCCGAGGCGCGTCCTGAGCGGACGGGTGACCAGCGACAAGATGGACAAGACGGTGACCGTTCTTGTCGATCGTCGCGTCATGCATCCGCTGTATAAGAAGTTCATCCGCCGCTCGAAGAAATATGCGGCGCATGATGAGCAGAACGAATGCAAGGTTGGTGACACGGTGCGCATCGAAGAGTGCAAGCCGATCTCCAAGCGCAAGACCTGGACCGTGATCGTCCGTAACGGCGCCCAGCTGGGCACCGCCGGCGTCGAGTCCGGCGCGCAGGCGTAAGAAGGGCATAGGTTATGATCCATCCCGAGACCAACCTGGACGTCGCCGATAATTCGGGCGCGCGTCAGGTGCAGTGCATCAAGGTGCTGGGCGGTTCCAAGCGGAAGACTGCCTCGGTCGGCGACGTGATCGTCGTGTCCGTCAAGGAAGCGATCCCGCGCGGCAAGGTCAAGAAGGGCGACGTTCACCAGGCGGTGATCGTGCGTACCTCGTACCCCGTGCGTCGTCCCGATGGCAGCGCCATCCGCTTCGACCGGAATGCGGCCGTCCTGATCAACAAGCAGCAGGAGCCGATCGGCACCCGCATCTTTGGGCCGGTTGTGCGTGAACTGCGTGCGCGCAAGTTCATGAAGATCATCTCGCTGGCGCCGGAGGTGCTGTAATGGCCGCGCGTATCAGGAAAGGCGACCAGGTCGTCGTCACCACCGGGTCGTCCAGGGGCGTCCGGGGCGAGGTGCTTTCGGTCCTGCCCGGTGACAACAAAGCCGTGGTGCGCGGTGCAGCGGTGGCCAAGCGCCACACGCGCCCGAACCGCATGGGTGAGCAGGGAGGCATCATCGAGAAGGAGATGCCGATCCACCTGTCGAACCTGAAGCTGGTCGATCCCAAGAGCGGCAAGCCGACGCGCGTCGGTTTCCGTGTTCTGGAAGATGGCCGCAAGGTCCGCGTCGCCAAGGCGACCGGCGAAGTCATCGAAGGCTGAGGAGGCGCGGATGTCTGAAGTACAAGCCACCCGCTCGGTGCCGCGTCTGCAGAAGCGTTATCAGGACGAGCTGCGTGCGAAGCTGCGCGAAGAGTTCGGCTACAAGAACGTGATGCAGGTTCCGCATCTCGAGAAGATCGTCATCAACATGGGTGTTGGCGAGGCCGCGGGCGACCAGAAGAAGCTGGACGCCGCCGTTGCCGAGCTGACGCTGATCGCCGGACAGAAGCCCGTCAAGACGATCGCCAAGAAGGCGATCGCCGGCTTCAAGATCCGCGCCGGTCTGCCGATCGGTTGCAAGGTCACCCTGCGCCGCGCCCAGATGTACGAATTCCTCGACCGTCTCGTGACCATCACGTTGCCCCGCGTGCGCGATTTCCGCGGCCTGCCCGGCAACAAGGGTTTCGACGGCCATGGCAATTTCGCCATGGGCATGAAGGAACAGATCGTGTTCCCGGAAATCGAATACGACAAGGTCGACGATATCCGTGGCATGGACATCATCTTCGTCACCAGCGCGAAGACGGATGCGGAAGCGAAGGCTCTTCTGAAGGCGTTTGATCTGCCCTTCGCTGCGTAATTGCAGCGATTGGGGCTTCCGCCCAGAGGTCAGAAGACCTATTAGACACGTTGTTTGGAAAACCGTCGGGATGGCCCGACAGGTTCCGGAGGGTAGAACAAGGCATGGCCAAGATCTCCGCCGTTAACCGGAATGCCAAGCGTCAGCGCATGGCAACCCGGGACAAGGCTAAGCGGATTGCGCTCAAGAACATTGTCATGGATCGGACGCTTCCGGTCGAAGACAGGTTCGAGGCAACTCTGAAACTCGCAGAGCTTCCCCGCAATGGTTCGCGCGTTCGCGTCCGTTTGCGGTGCAAGCTGACGGGGCGTTCACGCGCCAATTACAGGAAGTTCGAACTCTGCCGTATCGCGCTGCGCGATCTGGCTTCCAGTGGCCAGATTCCTGGCATGGTCAAGTCGAGCTGGTAAGGGCAGGGAACGATGTCACTTTCTGATCCGTTGGGTGATATGCTCACCCGGATCCGCAACGCGCAGCGCGCGCGTCATGCGGCCTGTGTCTCGCCGGCGTCGAAGCTGCGCGCGAATGTTCTCGAGGCCCTGCGCCGCGAGGGCTACATTCGTGGCTACGCCCAGGAAGAGGTGCGCAAGGGCATTGCCCAGCTACGCATCGAGCTGAAATACCTGGATGGCGAGCCGGTCATCAAGGAGATCCACCGCGTGTCCAAGCCGGGCCGCCGGGTCTACTCGAAGATCAAGGAATTGCCGCGGGTCTATGCTGGCCTGGGCGTTTCGATCCTGTCGACGCCGCGTGGCGTCCTGTCCGATGCGGAAGCCCGCGCTGCCAATGTTGGCGGCGAGGTCCTCTGCCGCGTGTTCTGAGGAGGGATACATGTCGCGTGTAGGCAAATATCCCGTCGAAGTTCCGTCGGGCGTCCAGGTCTCGATCGTCGATGGCGTGTTCGTGGCGAAGGGCAAGTTGGGCGAGCTGAAGCTGCCGCTGTCCTCGCATGTCGAAACCGAGATCACCGACAACAAGGTTGCAGTTCGTCCGGTTGGCACCCAGGCGCAGGCCCGGATGATGTGGGGCACCACGCGCGCGCTGGTGGCCAGCATGGTCAAGGGCGTGTCCGTGGGCTTCTCCAAGACCCTGGAAGTGACCGGCACCGGCTATCGCGCCGCCGTGCAGGGCAGCAATCTGGTCATGAACCTCGGCTACTCGCATGACATCGTCTATGCGATCCCGCCGGGCATCAAGATCTCGACGCCGCGTCCGACCGCCATCGTGGTCGAAGGCGTGGACAAGCAGCGGGTTGGTCAGGTTGCGCTGGATATCCGCAGCTTCCGCAAGCCCGAGCCCTACAAGGGCAAGGGCGTCCGCTACGACACCGAGACCATCCGTCGCAAGGAAGGCAAGAAGAAGTAATGAGCACGCAGCAGGATCTGCGGGAGCGTCGGCGTCAGCGTCTGCGCTTCCAGCTTCGCCGCAAGGGCGGCGGGCGTCCGCGCCTGTCGGTGTTCCGGTCAGGCAAGAACATCTATGCCCAGGTCATCGACGATGCCGCCGGGCGTACGCTTGCCGCCGCTTCGAGCCTGGACGAGGCGCTGCGCGAGCAGCTGAAGACCGGTGCCGATTCCGACGCGGCCACGGCGGTTGGCAAGCTGGTTGCCGAGCGCGCGGTCGCGGCCGGCGTGACGCAGGTGGTCTTCGACCGCGGTTCGTATCTGTATCATGGGCGTATCAAAGCCCTGGCGGAGGCTGCCCGCGAGGGTGGTCTCGCCTTCTAAGGAAAGGGGCACGCAATGGCACGTGAACCGAGAGAAGGCGGCCGGGGTGGCCGCGAGCGTGAGCGCGAAGGCGACGATCTGGTCGACAAGCTCGTCACGATCAACCGCGTTGCGAAGGTCGTAAAAGGCGGCCGTCGTTTTGCTTTTGCCGCGCTGGTCGTGGTGGGTGACCAGAAGGGTCGTGTCGGCTACGGCGCCGGTAAGGCCCGCGAGGTGCCCGAAGCGATCCGCAAGGCGACCGAGCGCGCCAAGCGCACGATGATCCGCGTTCCGATGAAGGAGGGTCGTACTCTCCATCATGACGTCGCCGGTCATTTCGGTGCTGGTAAGGTGGTGCTTCGTTCGGCTGACGCCGGCACGGGTATCATCGCCGGTGGCCCGATGCGCGCTGTGTTCGAGAGCCTGGGCATCAATGACGTGGTGGCCAAGTCGCTCGGCACCCGGAACCCGCATAACATGGTCAAGGCGACCTTCGATGCGCTGGAGCGTTGCGCCAGCCCGCGTTCGGTAGCTAACCGTCGCGGCAAGAAGGTGTCCGACATCCTGGGTCGCCGTGAGGTGGCTGGTGCGGCGGAGGTGAGCGCCGATGTCTGAGGGCAAAACCGTTCGCGTCACGCAGGTGGCGTCGGGTAACGGCCGCAAGCCGGGCCAGCAGGCTACGCTGGTCGGGCTCGGCCTCAACAAGATCGGCCGCACGCGGGAACTGGAGGATACACCTTCGGTTCGCGGCATGATCACCAAGGTGGCCCACCTCGTGAAGGTGGAGGATTGAGATGAACCTCAACGAACTGCGCGATAACGAGGGCTCTCGTTATCGCAAGAAGCGTCTGGGTCGCGGCATCGGGTCCGGCAAGGGCAAGACGTCGGGTAAGGGCGTGAAGGGCCAGAAGGCGCGTGAGGGCGTGTCTCTCAACGGCTTCGAGGGCGGTCAGCTTCCGCTGTATCGCCGTCTGCCGAAGCGAGGCTTCAAGAACATCTTCCGCAAGGTCTACGCTCCGGTGAACCTGGGTGCGCTGGACCAGGCAATCGAAGCTGGCAAGATTGATGCCGGTGCGACGGTGACCGAGGATGTGCTGCGCGCGGCCGGCCTGGTCGGTTCGGGCAAGTTTGCCGGCGTCCGCCTGCTGGCGAAGGGCGAGCTGGCCCGTGCCGTGACCATCGAGGTCGCTGGTGCGTCGGCTACCGCGATCGCGGCAGTCGAGAAGGCCGGTGGAACCGTTCGGGTTGCCAAAGCGGCGCAGGACGAGGCCACGGCTTCGGCTTGAGCCGGATTCCGGGACGGCATGCCCGTCAAGCCGTCCCGGAACGGCCCCGGCGTTGTCTCTTGCGTTGGTGCAAGACGACGCCTTACACTCTTTGCTGAAGTGTCATGACAGCGTCCCGTTTCGTGCGGTGACGCTGTTGTTGTTGAAAGGGACGGGCGCATGGCCTCCGCGGCCGAGCAGCTGGCTGCCAATCTGAATTTCAGCTCCTTCGCCAATGCGACGGAGTTGAAGAAACGAATCTGGTTCACCCTCGGGGCGTTGATCGTCTACCGTCTGGGTACCTACATTCCGGTTCCCGGCGTCGACGCGACGGTCATGGGCCAGCTTCTGGCGCAGCACCAGGGCGGTATCCTGGGAATGTTCGACATGTTCACCGGCGGTGCGCTCGGTCGTATGACCGTCTTCGCCCTGAACATCATGCCGTATATCAGCGCCTCGATCATTGTGCAGCTGATGTCCTCGGCGATTCCCGCGCTTGAAAACCTGAAGAAGGAAGGCGAGCAGGGACGGCGCAAGCTGAACGAATATACCCGCTACCTGACTGTGCTGATCGCGCTGTTCCAGGCCTATGGCATCGCCGTAGGACTCGAGAACATGCACAGCGCAGCAGGGTCGGCGGTGATCGCGCCCGGCATGTTCTTCATCGTGTCGTGCGTGGTGACGCTACTGGGCGGCACGATGTTCCTGATGTGGCTTGGTGAGCAGATCACATCCCGCGGTGTGGGCAATGGCATTTCGCTGATCATCTTCGCCGGTATCGTGGCTAACTTGCCGCATGCGTTGGCCAGCCTGTTCCAGCTTGGCTATACGGGCGCCCTGTCGCCCTTCTTCGTGCTGGTCTTCCTGGTGCTGGCGGCGATAACCATCGCCTTCATCGTCTTCATGGAGCAGGCGCAGCGCCGGGTGGTGATCCAGTATCCCAAGCGGCAGGTCGGTCAGCGCATCTACGGCGGCGACTCCACCCATATGCCGCTGAAGGTGAATACTGCCGGTGTGATTCCGCCGATTTTCGCCTCTTCGGTGCTGCTGATTCCGGTGACGATCGCTGGTTTTATGAACAGTGCGTCGATGCCCGGATGGCTTTCGTTCCTCGGGCAGGAACTGGGGCAAGGGCAACCGCTTTATATGCTGTTCTATGCGGCCATGATCGTCTTCTTCTCGTATTTTTATGCGGCGGTGACTTTCAATCCGCAGGAAACGGCCGATAATCTGCGTAAGCAGGGTGGCTTCATTCCGGGCATCAGGCCGGGTGCGAACACGGCAGCTTATTTTGATCGGATTCTGACGCGATTGACGACGATCGGTGCCGCCTACCTGGTGGCGGTGTGTCTGCTGCCGCAGATTCTGATCAGTCATTATAACGTGCCGTTCTATTTCGGCGGGACCAGCTTGATCATCATCGTATCAGTGACCATCGACACCGTGACGCAGATCCAGTCCCACCTGGTGGCTCACCAGTACCAGGGGCTGATGCGGCGGGCGCGTGGGAAAGGCAGGGGTCGGTGAACGTCATATTTCTTGGCCCTCCTGGGGCCGGCAAGGGAACCCAGTCCAAGCGGCTGGAAGCGCGCTACGGTATTGCGCAGATCTCGACGGGGGACATGCTGCGCGCCGAGGTGGCAGCAGGAACTCCGATCGGCCAGGAAGCAAAGGCACTGATGGATTCGGGGCAACTCGTCCCCGATGACGTGATCATCGCGATGCTCGAATCGCGCATCGCGCAGCCTGATTGCGCCAAGGGATTCATTCTCGATGGATTCCCCCGGACTGCGGGCCAGGCTGAGGCATTGGATTCGATGCTGAAGCGGCGCGGGGCGCGAATCGACGTCGTGCTGTTTCTTGAGGTCGATGAAAATGCGCTGGCGGACCGGATCGCCGGCCGCTTCACCTGCGGTACCTGCGGGACAGGGTATAACGACCTGTTCAAGAAGCCGAAGGTCGAGGGCACATGTGATGTCTGTGGCGGGCATTATTTTGTCCGCCGCGAGGACGACCGGCGTGAGACCGTTGCCGCCCGTCTGGCCGCCTACCGCGAGCAGACGGCGCCTATCCTGCCGTATTACGAGGCCGAAGGGCGCCTGTACCCGGTGGACGGCATGGCCGATATCGACACGGTGACTGAGCAGGTCTTCAAAATCATGGATGGCATCACGAAAAAGTGATCGTTATTCATTGACTCAAAAGGGCGCGCGGGTATATTGCGCGCCCTCAAGGTATCGGCTCCCGTGCCCGACTGGCGCGGAGAGCAGAGATCACGAATCCGATTGATGATGGGGTTGACCGGCGGTGCCGGCACGTTCACGACGCTCCGGCTTGCCGGTGGTGTGGAAAAGCCCCGGCGACGATCTTAAGGGCCCGAGTAACGCGGGCGGACGAGGAGTAAGTGGCGTGGCGCGTATTGCCGGCGTGAACATCCCAACCAACAAGCGGGTGACGATTGGCCTGCGTTATATTTATGGCATTGGCCCGACCAAGGCCGAGCAGATCTGCCAGCAGCTCGAGATTCCGGCCGAGCGTCGGGTGAACGAACTGTCGGACGACGAGATCCTGAAGATCCGTGAGCTGATTGACAGCGAATACCGGGTCGAAGGCGATCTTCGTCGCGAAGTGGCGATGAACATCAAGCGCCTGATGGACCTGGGTTGCTACCGTGGCCTGCGTCACCGTCGCGGTCTTCCGGTCCGTGGCCAGCGGACGCACACCAATGCCCGTACCCGCAAGGGTAAGGCGGTGGCGATCGCCGGTAAGAAGAAGGCTACCCGCTAAGCGGCTCCAGCCGCATTCGCGACCAGCGCCGGGTGTCCCTGGTTACAATCTCCAGGGGTATCCGACGCGGCTCGCGTTGATGAACAGACAGGACCAGGAAGACTATGGCGAAGGCTGCAGCTCCGCGTATTCGGAAGAAAGAGCGGAAGAACATTATCTCGGGGGTGGCGCATGTGCTCTCCACCTTCAACAACACGATGATCACGATCTCCGATGCCCAGGGCAACGCGATCGCGTGGTCTTCCGCTGGTGCTCAGGGCTTCAAGGGCTCGCGCAAATCCACCCCGTACGCGGCGCAGGTCGCCGCCGAGGATGCTGGCCGCAAGGCGCGTGAGCACGGCATGGAGACGCTGGAGATCGAAGTGTCGGGTCCGGGTTCGGGGCGTGAGAGCGCATTGCGCGCGTTGCAGGCGGTCGGGTTCTCGATCACCTCGATCCGCGACATGACGCCGGTGCCGCATAACGGTTGCCGTCCGCGCAAGCGTCGTCGCGTCTGATCGTCAGGCTCGGATTCGTTTTCTGCCGGCCTCGTGCTGGCGGGGTTGAGTGTCATCAGGCACCCGGTCGCACGGGTGCCGTCTGCCTTGGTGCAGATCAGTTTTGAAAGGCCATCAACTTGGTCCTCCAGAAAAACTGGCAATCTCTGATCAAGCCGGAGAAGCTGGAAGTCGAGCCGGGCGGCCAGCCGTTGCGCACAGCGACTG
The DNA here is from genome assembly GCF_047721585.1 of Gluconacetobacter sp. Classification (NCBI taxonomy): domain Bacteria; kingdom Pseudomonadati; phylum Pseudomonadota; class Alphaproteobacteria; order Acetobacterales; family Acetobacteraceae; genus Gluconacetobacter; species Gluconacetobacter sp. Next base: position 13,730 of record NZ_JBDNXE010000055.1, on the reverse strand, counting down.
TGGTGGCGGAACCGCTCGAGCGTGGCTTCGGCATGACGCTCGGCAATGCTATCCGGCGCGTGCTGCTGTCGTCCCTTCAGGGGGCTGCGGTAACGGCGATCCAGATCGACGGCGTGTTGCATGAGTTCTCGTCGGTGGCCGGCGTTCGCGAGGACGTGACGGACATCGTCCTGAATATCAAGCAGCTTGCGCTGCGGATGCATGGCGAAGGCCCGAAGCGCATGGTGCTGACGGCCACCGGGCCGGGCGAAGTGCGCGCGGGCCAGATCCAGACCGGCCACGATATCGAGGTGATGAACCCTGATCTCGTGATCTGCACCCTCGATGAGGGCGTGAAGTTCGGGATGGAGTTCACGGTGAATCTGGGCAAGGGCTACGTTCCCGCGGCGGCCAACCGCCCCGAGGATGCGCCGATTGGCCTGATTCCGGTGGACGCGATCTATTCGCCGGTGCAGCGCGTGTCCTACAAGGTCGAGCCGACCCGTGTGGGGCAGGTGACCGACTATGACCGGCTTCTGCTGACGGTCGAGACGAACGGTGCGGTGACGCCCGAGGATGCGGTGGCTCTGGCCGCCCGAATCCTGCAGGACCAGCTCCAGCTGTTCATCAATTTCGACGAACCGCGCCCGGTCCGGACCGAAGAGCCGCAGGACGACCTGCCGTTCAATCGGAACCTGCTGCGCAAGGTCGACGAACTGGAACTGTCGGTTCGCAGTGCCAACTGCCTGAAGAACGACAATATCGTCTATATCGGCGATCTGGTGCAGAAGACCGAGCAGGAGATGCTGCGGACGCCGAATTTCGGCCGCAAGTCTCTGAACGAGATCAAGGAAGTCCTGACGTCGATGGGGCTCTCCCTTGGTATGAACGTCCCGGCCTGGCCGCCGGAAAATATCGAAGACCTGGCCAAGAGGCTCGACGAGCCCTTCTGACCGGAAAGACAGGAAGACTTTATCATGCGTCACGGTGTTGCCGGCCGGAAGCTCGGCGTTACCTCCACCCATCGCGCCGCCATGTTCCGCAACATGGCTGTCGCGCTGATCAAGCACGAGCAGATCACCACGACTCTGCCCAAGGCGAAGGAGCTTCGTCCTGTGGTCGAGAAGCTGATCACGCTCGGCAAGCGCGGCGACCTGCACGCCCGCCGTCAGGCCTATGCGCAGCTCCGTGACGACGTGATCGTCTCCAAGCTGTTCGCGGCCGTGGCTGATCGCTACAAGGCTCGTAACGGTGGTTATATCCGCGTCCTGCGCGCGGGTATCCGTCACGGCGACGCTGCCGACATGGCGGTGATCGAACTGGTGGATCGCGATGTGTCCGCCAAGGGCCAAGATAGCGGCCCGCGTCCGGAAGTCGTTTCCGACGAGGGGCTGGCAGCGTAAGTTTTACGCTCTGGCTTTATGAAAAGACCCGGCCTTTTGGCCGGGTTTTTTTATGTCTGAACGGCGGGGAGGGGTAGGCGGTTCCACCTCCGGCATGGGGAAAATCTGCTTCGGAGACGATAGAAGCTTCAGTTCATAGCTCCCTGTCGTCTCCGGCACGAAAATAAATTGTTTCAGATAAGATAAAAAGTCGCGCCGTGGCGTTGCCCTCGCATGGCAGGAAAGCACGCAGCATGATGGCCCTGATACGCCAAAGGCTGGCGGAGAGAGGGGGATGGCTTCGTCTGGCAGCGACGTGCGCGGTGCCCGGTCTGCTCGCGTTGGCCTTCGTCCTGGCAGCAGGGTGGCTGACGCCGGGCCGGCTTACTTCCGGCACGTTCATGCGGACCTTCCGAATGGTGGATGGGCCGCATCCAGGCTTTCGGCGTAACCATGCCAAGGGCATCTGCGTGACGGGATGGTTCGATGGAAGCGGGGAGGCGGCACAGCTTTCCCGGGCCGCGCTGTTTACCCGGGAACGGTCTCCGGTCGTCGGCCGATTCGCGCTGGCTGGGGGGATGCCATTTCAGGACGACACACCTGAGAAGGTCCGCAGCCTCGCGCTCAGGATCATGCCGACGCGTAGCGGCGAATGGCGTATGGGACTCAACAATATTCCCGTCTTTCCCGTACGGAATGCTGCCGATTTCAACGACTTTCTGCTGGCATCGCGCCCCGATCCGCAGACCCACCGGCCTGATGTGGCCCGCATGACGGTCTTTGTGGCACGGCATCCGGAAACGCAGCGCGCACTGGCATTGCTGAAGGCGCGCAAGCTGACTTCGGGTTTCGCGAACGATACTTATAACAGCCTGGACAGTTTCACTTTCGTGAATGCGCGGGGAACAGCCATCCCTGTGCGTTGGGCAATGATTCCCGAGCAGCAGGCGTTTCCCGCAGCCGCGCAAGGGGCAGGGCGCGATTATCTGTTTGATGACCTGATCGACGTATTGGCGCGCATGCCGTTGCGTTGGCATCTGGTCGTGACCGTCGGCGGCGCCGGGGATGTCACGGCCGACCCGACGGTGCCGTGGCCGGCCGGTCGGCGACAGGTCGATGCGGGAACGCTGACGCTGGTTCGGGCAGAGAGTGAGGATGGCGGCCCCTGCAAAGGCATCACATACGATCCGTTGATTCTGCCCGGGGGCATCGCCCCGTCAGACGATCCGATCCCTGCGGCACGATCAGTCGTCTATGCCCGTTCCTTCGTCCTGCGTTCAGGTGAGCCGGAAACCACGAGCGCCATCAGCAGGGCCGCTATCCGATCGGGAGACCAGTGATGCGTCCGATCGAGCATTTCCCGCTTTTCGCCCGAATTCTGCATTGGCTGATGGCCGCGATGATCCTGGCAATGCTCTTCATCGGCATCATCATGGTGTCGACGGTGGAGCCAGCCTATCATCGGCTGATTGATCTGCATCGCCCGCTCGGGATATGCATCCTGCTACTGGCTGTGGTCCGGCTGGTCAATCGACTGCTGATGCGCATTCCGCCCCTGCCGGAGACATTGCCGCCGGCCCTGCGCCTGGCTGCGCGAACGTCGCATATCGTACTCTATGCCCTGATGATCGCCATGCCGCTTGTGGGATGGGGCATGCTGTCGGCCGGGGCATATCCGGTGGTGATGTGGTCGGACTTCGCGCTGCCGCCCATCCTGCCGCATGACCCGACCCTGTTTGCGATTTTGCGCGGCCTGCACACATGGCTGGCGCTTACCCTGTTCGGTGTCGTCCTGGTCCATCTCGCGGCGGCGCTGATGCACGGGTTGCTGCTGCGCGACCATGTTCTGCCCAGTATGACGGGCGGTCGGCGCCACAGGGCGGTGGACGACCCAGCCTCTTAGCCCGGCTTGACGGGTGTATAATGTGCGCCGGGCGCGATCGCGGTGACGTAGGGGCCGGTCCAGTCTCGTGTGAAGATCCGGTTCAGGGTCGCGGCGGGGTTGTGACCATGGACGAAGATCGAGGCATCGACTGTGGTGTTGAAATAGCTCCATTCCCAGTTGCCGGTGCCGATGAAGATGGCATCGTCGTCGGCAACGGCATATTTGCAATGCTCGACACGGGCGAAGGGAATGAATCCACTACTGGCTTGGGGAACAGTGCTGAATTTCACTTCGATATTCGGCATGGCGGCCAGGCTCTTCAGATAGGACTGCATCGGCTCGTTCAGCGCCCAGTTCGACACGATGATCTGCACCGATACGCCACGGGCCGCTGCATCGCGCAGTGCCGTATCCAGTGCAGGCCAATATCCTTTTGGGCCGTAATGTTTCAGAGCACTCAGCGTCAGGACCTGAAGCCGGAAGACATGCCGGGCCGCATGGATCATCGTGACCAGAGACGGTTCTTCCGCTGTCAGCGTGGTCGGCATCATCATCGGCGGGCTAAAGGCGGGGAAGGCGATCACACTTTCCCCGCCTGGCTCGCGCAGCATGGCCGGGGCGAAACCGGTCGCGATCGACCGCTCGGCCGGCGGCTGCATGCGCATCTGGGGCAGGGTTCGGCCGCCGCCCAATGCCCACAGTGTGTCGAACGCGCTTTCGAAACTGCCGGCGATGGCAGTGTCCTCGATCGCAGCACCGATCTCGTGGATTTCCTCCAATGCCCGCCAGTCCCAGTTCTGGCTGCCGACGAATACCTGCCGCCCATCGATGATCATGAATTTGGCGTGCAGTACACCGCCGGTCAGGCTCTGGGTCGGCAGGGTTTCGATCTGGATGTTATGGATGGGCTTCAGCCGTTCCAGAACTGGCGCCGTCTCTTTCAGGAAACTGTCATCCACCACCAGGCGAACCTGGATACCGGCGTCGGCGCGTTCGATCAGCGCCTCGATAACGGCGGACATCGCGCGGCCGGGTTTATCGGCAATATAGAACTGCGCCACGTCGATCGTGTGGTGGGCATGACGGATCATGTCCAGCCAGACTGGCTGGGTGCGCGGAACGCCGGGTTCTCCATAGATGCTTTCTTCCGGCACGCTTTCGACGATTCGGAAGGTCGGAGCCGAACTCTCGGCCCATGCTGCGTGGACCGAAAGAGAGAAGGACGCGAGAAGGGCGAGAAGACCGACCCCGTTCCGAAACCGGAAGGTAGAAGATGTCTCGGCCATATCCTGCTCCAATCATGTTCCGGGCAGGGGCGTCACGTCGCGCCGTCTCGCCAGTGGCTGGCATTCTGATCATGGGCGGCCAACCCGGCAAGTCGGGTCTTCACCCGCTCGTACGGAAAATCTGCGGAAAGTCTGGTGATATTGGCTGCTTGCTGATAAAATGCCTAATCCACGCCCGTTCAGTACCGAAACTTGATGACGATCCGGACCTCGCACCTCCGGGACAGGGCTTCATCGCGACAGGGTGTTCGTCACCCTGACATTCGGTACCGAGGGAGCCGTCATGACGGTCGATCTGCTGATCAGGGATGCTTTTCTTTATATTGATCGCGACTGGGAAGTGGCGAATGGCTGGCTGGCGATCAAGGACGGTCGCGTCCATGGTATCGGCGACCGGGCTGAGGACGCGCCGGCTGCACGATCGGTCATTTCGGCGCACGGGCGGCTGGTCACGCCCGGACTCGTCAATGCGCATCACCATATGTATCAGAACCTGACCCGGGCCTACGCCCCGGTGACGAACGGCACGCTGTTCGAATGGCTCAAAGGCCTCTATCCGCTTTGGGCCGATCTGGATGAAGAATCGGTCTATCTCTCGACCTGCGTGGCTATGGTCGAACTGCTGATGGGCGGCTGTACGACCTCCATGGACCATATGTATGTCCATCCCCGGCCGTTCCTGATCGATGCGCAGTTTCGCGCGGCGCGCGACATCGGGTTTCGCTTCCACGCCACGCGCGGGTCGATGACGCGATCGGTCGAGGATGGCGGGCTACCGCCGGCCTCGGTGGTGCAGGATGAAGATACGATCCTGGCCGACAGCGAACGGCTGGTGGGAGCCTTCCACGATCCGGCACCGGGTGCGATGGGCCGGGTGGCGCTGGCCCCCTGTTCGCTGTTCAGCGTATCGGAACGGATCATGACGGAATCAGCGCGTCTGGCCGAAAAGCACGATCTGCGCCTGCATACCCACTTGGCGGAAGATCCCGATGAAGACGCCTATTGTGCCGAAATCTACGGCTGCACGCCGACCGAATATTTCGAGCGTGTCGGCTGGGCCAGCCCGCGTTCGTGGGTAGCGCATTATATCTACCCCACGGGTGACGAGATCGACCGTCTGGCCCATGCCGGCGTCTGTACGGCGCAATGTCCCTGTTCAAACATGATGATCGGCGGCGGCACGGCCGATGCGATGGACATGCGGCGACGCGGCATGCGCGTCGGTCTCGGGTGTGACGGGTCGGCGTCGACCGATCATGCGTCGATGTGGCTGGAAACCCGCATGGCGATGCTGCTGGGTCGGTTCCGGCATGGTCCGCACGCCATGTCTGCGCGCGATGCGCTGGACATGGCGACGCGTGGCGGCGCCGCCTGTCTGGGCTGGGAGGACGAGATCGGGCATCTGCGGCCCGGTGCCTGCGCCGATCTGGTTATCTGGTCGATATCCGAGGTCGCGGCTGCCGGTGCGTTAAGCGATCCGGTCGAGGCGTGGCTGCGTTGTGCGCCGGCCGTGGCGGGCACCACCATCGTCAATGGAAAGGTACTGGTGTCGGATGGCGTACCTGTGCTGGCCAATCTGGGCGACATCCTGCGCGATCATGCGCGGGAGGCGAGGCGGATACAGCGGCTCGGGACGTGAGCAGGGTATCTTCTTTTTTCTGAAGAAAAAGAAGCAAAAAAGCTTTGCCATTCGGGGCCATCGTCTGTTCCCCGGCCGAAGGCTCCAGGGCGGATCAGAACAAACGCATATGCGTCTGTTAACATCTTACGGTCTCTTGTTCGTTTCGCCCCCGATGGTACCGTGCCTCCAGATAGTGAGGTGACAGATGAACGGAAAAGGACACGGTCCAAAGGTTCTTGCCGCAGTCGGGATGCTGGCGGCGGCCTTGTGGTCCGGTAGCGGGGCGCGCGCCGATACGGTGCCGGTAATGGTCATTCACGGTGGTGCGGGAGTGATCAAGGCCGACATGTCGATCGAGCGTCAGCAGATCGTGAAGGCAGCGCTGGGACGCGCCTTGCAGGCAGGGTATGCGGTCCTGAAGGCCGGTCAACCGGCGAAAGACGCCGTGGTCGCCGCGATCCAGGTGCTGGAGGACGACCCGAACTTCAATGCCGGCAAGGGTGCCGTCTTTACGCATGATGGGCATAACGAGATGGATGCCGCGATCATGGACGGGGCAACGCTGCAGGCCGGCGCGGTTGCCGGCGTGTCGCACGTGCGCAACCCGATCACGCTGGCCCGCGCCGTCATGGAGCAATCGAAGCATGTGCTGCTGATCGGTGCGGGGGCGGAGGCATTCGCCCAAGCCCGGAAGATCCCGCTGGTGGATCCTTCTTATTTCTGGACCCAGTATCGGTGGAACCAGTTGCAGAAGGCGCTGAAGGAAGACGCGGCGCACACCCAGCATGCCGACGAGACGACCGACCGCCATTTCGGTACGGTCGGCGCGGTGGCGCTGGATCACGCGGGACATCTGGCGGCTGGAACGTCGACTGGCGGCATGACCGACAAATTGTGGGGCCGGGTGGGCGATTCGCCGCTGATCGGGGCCGGGACCTATGCCAATGCCGGCTGCGCGATGTCCGGTACCGGATGGGGCGAGTTCTATATCCGCACCGTCGCGGCGCACGAGATCTGCATGCGCGTGACCGCGATGCATGAAACTCTGAATCATGCGGCACAGGATGTCATCAACCGCGAAATTCCGGCGCTGGGCGGCGATGGCGGCGCAATCCTGGTCGATGCGCAGGGAAATATCGCGATGCCGTTCAATACCAGCGGCATGTATCGGGCCTGGGTGGGGCGCGACGGCGTGTCGCATGTCGAGATTTTCGGCAACGGCAAGACGTAGGGGGCGTGCCGGTCATTAAGGCCGGCACGCCCATGGCCGACGCTGCTTACGGTGCCGCGTTGGCCGCGAACAGGGCGGATATGGCGGTCGTCGCCTCGCCCTGAATGCGATGCAGATGGTCCTCGCTGACGAAGCTTTCGGCGTAGATCTTGTAGACTTCCTCGGTGCCCGAGGGACGGGCGGCGAACCAGCCATTCTCCGCCACCACCTTCAGCCCGCCGATTTCGGCGTTGTTGCCGGGCGCGCGGGTCAGGGTGGCGCGGATTGGCTCGCCACCCAGTTCGTGCAGCCCGACCTGCTCGGGCGTCAGCGATTTCAGCAGCGCCTTCTGTGGTGCCGTGGCCGGGGCGTCGATCCGCGCGTAATAGGGCGTGCCGAGTTCGGCGGTCAGCTTGCGATAGGCGACACCGGGATGGTGGCCGGTGCGGGCGGTGATTTCGGCGGCAAGCAGGCCGAGGATGATGCCGTCCTTGTCGGTGGTCCACGCGGTGCCGTCCTTGCGCAGAAACGACGCGCCGGCGCTTTCCTCACCTGCGAAGCCGAAGCCGCCGTCGATCAGTCCCTCGACGAACCATTTGAAGCCCACGGGAACTTCGACCAGCCGACGGCCCAGCCGGGCGGTGACGCGATCGATCAGGCTGCTGCTGACCACCGTCTTGCCCACCGCCGCCTGGGTGCTCCAGCCGGAGCGGTTGGCGAACAGATAGTCGATGGCGGTGGCCAGATAGTGGTTCGGGTTCATCAGCCCGTCGGTGCCGGCGACGATGCCGTGCCGGTCGGCATCGGTATCGTTGGCGAAAGCCACGTCAAAGCGGCTGCCCAGTTCGATCAGGCGTGTCATGGCGTAGGGCGAAGAGCAATCCATGCGGATCTGCCCGTCCCAGTCGGCCGTCATGAAAGAGAATGTGGGGTCGACCACGGTACTCACCACCGTGGCGTTGAGGCGATAGCGCTCGATGATCGGCTGCCAGTAGGCCACGGCCGCCCCGCCCAGCGGGTCGATTCCGATCGCGACATCGGCGGCGCGGATGGCCTCCATGTCCAGCACCGCCCCCAGATCCTCGATATAGGGAGTCATATAGTCATGCCGATGCACGCAGGCAGCCCGCAATGCCTGTTCATGTGGAATGCGGCGCACGCCCGCGAGGCCGGCCGCAAGGTAATCGTTGGCCGCGCGTTCGACGATTTTGGTGATATCGGTATCGGCCGGACCGCCATGGGGCGGGTTGTATTTATAGCCGCCATCTTCCGGCGGATTGTGGGACGGGGTCACGACCACGCCATCGGCCAGACCACTGGTGCGTCCCCGGTTGTAGGTCAGGATGGCGTGAGAGATCACCGGCGTCGGGGTATAGCCACCCTGGGCGTCGATGAAGGTTTCCACCCCGTTGGCGGCGAAGACTTCCAGCGCCGATTCCAGCGCAGGCTTCGAGACCGCATGGGTGTCGATGCCGATGAAAAGCGGCCCGTTGATACCGGCGGAGGCGCGATAGTCGCACACGGCCTGGCTGACGGCGAGGATATGGGCTTCGTTGAAGCTGGTATGGAATGGCGAGCCCCGATGCCCAGAGGTGCCGAACGCGACGCGCTGGGCAGGGATGGCCGGGTCGGGTTTCAGATCGTAGTAGGCCGCAGTCAGTTTCGCGACGTCGATCAGGCGCGCGGGCGGAACCGGTTTGCCGGCCAATGGGCTGATCGTCACCATTCCTGTGTGTCCTTCCTGTATACGAAACCGTTCCGAACGCACCGCTTCCGGGCCAGACGACCCGAAGGGTCTCCGTTGGGCGCGTTCCGGCACACCGACGAACAGGCTCCAGGGCCTGAACATAGGCGAGCGGATGATGCGCACAGGGCCCGCATGGAAGCGCTGTTTCTGAAACCGTCTCTAAGTGTCGTGCCTCCGTCGCATACTGGCGTGGCATCATTATGGAGCACGATCAAAACGCCTGCCGAAGCGTCGGGATGCGGCGCATTACGGCAGGCGCTGGAAAAAAAACGTGCGATCAGTGGCCGGTGGGGGCGCCGGGCGCGCTGGACGTGCCCGTGCCTTCATGCACGGTAGTCGACGGCGTGATCACGCGGTTCAGCACTTCGAACGAGACGGCATCCATCGTCGTCACGTCGACTGTGTCGCCGACCTTCAAGGTGGGCAGCAGGGCCTGCATCGCCTTGGTGTGGACCGTGATCGTCTGGGTTGCGTTGTCGGGGCCGACGGTGGTGACGACGTGATGCGCCGCGTCGACCGCCGCGATCCGCACCCGCTTGCGGCGGAAGGAGACCATCATGCCGTGGGGATGGCGATTGGTCACACCATGCGCCGAGGTCACGGTCGATTCCGGCTGCGGGCTGTCGGCGGGCACGACATCGGCGCCGATGGTCTGGAAGAAGCGGATCTTGATCCGGTCGCCCGGCTGAATATGGGGCAGGTTATGGACGGTGCGGGGGATATCGACGGTGATCAGGCTGCCATCGCCATCACGCAGCAGCACTTCGCCCGAAGAGGGATCGATCGTCTCCACGGTCGCCTGGGTCACCTGGTTTCCGGTGATCACCGAAGCCTGGGCGTGGGCGCGCAGCGGCATGGCCAGTGCCAGGGCGACGACGGGCAGCAGCCGTGCCGACCGCGACAGGCGGTTGAGGAGGTGACGTGTGTTTGCGGGTGCCATCATGTCTGTTCCTGCTCTGTCATCCGATTTGGCGCGGCTTTGAAACTGATATTAAGAGACTGTTTTCAAAGTGTCGATGCCGGGCAGCAACCCGGCTCGGTTGCAGCGGGATGAAGAGGGAGGCGACATGGCGCGCTCGGTCACGATTTACGGCATCAAGGCCTGCGATACGATGAAGAAGGCGCGTGCGTGGCTGGACGCGCACGGCGTGGCCTACACGTTTCATGACTATAAGGCTGGCGGCATCGCGCGCCCGGTGCTGGAGGGCTGGGTCCGGCAGGCAGGATGGGAAATTCTGCTGAACCGTTCAGGCACCACGTTTCGCAAGCTGCCCGATTCCGACAAGGCCGACCTGAACGAGGCGCGGGCCGTCGATCTCATGCTGGCCCAGCCTTCGATGATCAAGCGCCCGGTACTGGATGTGGACGGCGCATTGACTGTAGGGTTCAAGCCCGAAATCTACGCCGCCATATTCGCGTGACTGGAACGGCGCGCCGGAGAAAGTCGGACGTGCCATTCCAGTCAGAGGAGCAGGTTAAAGTGTCGCGGCAACCGTCAGGCCGCGATTTCGAACCCGGCATCCTCGATAGCCATGCGCAGGGCGGCGGGCGAGGTGAAGGCGGGGTCGTAGCTGACCGTGGCCCGGCCAGGCTCCAGCGTGACCTCGGCGGCGGAAACGCCGTCGGTCTGCTCCAGCGCTTTCTTGACCGAGTTGACGCAGCCATTGCAGGTCATGCCCGTGACGTTCAGCGAGAGCGTTTCCATCGTTCTGTCTCCTTGAAGGGGCGATGTCGCCACCCTCTTTCAGCTATGCGCTGACTCGGGCTCGCGCAAGGATGGTTTTCTGTGATCGAGCCCAGCGTTCAAGACGACCGCGACCGAATGGGCGCGACTCGCAACAGAACGTCCTTGGCATGTCGTCGGTCGCCTGTTCGCAAACCTCTCATTCGGCCGGGGCCGTGCGGGACTCGTCCACGAAGGTCTCGGTCGCGTCGTCGATGGCCCGGCTGCGGCGTCCGGCGGGTGTGTGGACATATAGCGCCTTGCGGTCGATCCGGTCCTCGGCTTCGGGCTGCATGGGCATTTCGTAGCGCGGCTTGCGGCGATGATCGGCCAGTTGCAGCTTGGGGTTGAAGACCGAATTGAACTTCCAGATCATGGTCAGGAAGTTGGTCTGCCCGCGCAGCGCCAGACGCAGGGCGAGGCCCAGCGTATCCTTGATCGCGTTCCAGCCCAGATGTTTCTGGTTGAGCACCTGCTGGGTTTTGACCAGTTCTTCGTAGAATTCCTCCAGCGGCAGGGTGGTGGGCAGCACCGCGTGCTGGATGTCGAACAGGCGATAATCCCGCGTCGTCAGGCGCCGGGCCTCGCGGTGCCAGATTTCCGTGCCCGGATAGGGCGTGGTGACCGAGATATTCACGATATCCGGAATTTCCCGGCACCATTGCCGGATGACTTCGAACCGCTGCCGGTCCCATGATGGATCGGCGATGATGTTGATCGCGACGATCAGACCCAGAGAGCGGGCGAATTCAAGGGCTTCGAAATTCCGGTCCAGTGATACCCGCTTGCGGAAATGCTTCAGCCCTTCTTCGTCGACTGCCTCCATGCCGATGAAGATGTAGCTCAGGCCCAGTTCCTTCCAGAACTGGAAGACCTCCTTGTTCCGCAGCAGCACGTCGGCGCGGGTTTCCAGGTAATATTCCTTGCGGATACCGCGCCGCTTGATCTCCTCGCCGATTGCCATGCCATGTTCGGCGTGGACGAAAGCCACGTCGTCGACGATGAAGATGCCCGGTTCGCGGATCGCCTCCAGTTCGTCGGCGATCACGGCCGGGCTGGCGGTGCGGTAGGAGCGCCCGTAGAAGGTCCACGCGCTACAGAATGTGCAGTCCCACGGGCAGCCGCGCGCGAATTCAATCGACGCCGCCGGGTCGAGCGTGCCGATGAAGTATTTGCGGCGATGGCGCAGCAGGTCGCGTGCCGGGCGGATCGTGTCCAGCGACGGCACAAAGATCGGCGGCGGCCCTTCGCCCGTCAACGTCACCACGCCCGGTACGGTGGTGATGTCACCGCCCTCCTGGCGGGTGTCGAGCAACCGCCCCACAGTGGCGTCGCCTTCACCCTTCAGGACGCAGTCGATCGCCCCCTCGGCCAGTTCCAGGATGTCACGGGCGATGAACGAAACCGAGTGGCCGCCGACGAACAGGAACACGGTGGGCATCCGCGCGCGGGTCTCACGGCACAGATCGACGATCTCCGGCACGTTGGCCAGGTAGTTTCCGGAAAAACAGACGGCGTGGGGGCGGAAATTCTCGATCATGCGCCAGTAGTCGCGGTGAGTTTCCACCTGCAGGTCGATGATCTTCACGTCATGTCCGGCCTGGCGGGCCGCACCCGCAACCAGTTCCAGCCCCAGCGGCTCCAGCCGCAGGAAGACCTTGGTGTACATCAGGGCGCTGGGATGGATGGCGAGTATTCTCATTATGACACCTCGTTTTTCGCCACCGAAGCGTGACGGAATGAAGTGATGGCCATATCGAAAGGATATGGCGGTGCGCAGGATCGGTTGTTTGTCGTGGACCGGAATATTTTTTCCCGATGGATCGCGTTTCGTCACCCTGATTGTGGGTAATGACACCTATGCATGAGAGGAATGAAGCCCTAATCAGAGGCGGTTCGTCTTTTATTATTGTCGTATTCGCGCAGTAGAGCGGTTGGATATTATTTCTTTATCAATGGATCATCGGCGAATTCATGAGGGTGTGAACGAAGCATGCTGTTCTGTCATGCGCCCGGCGCCCTATCGCGGGCGGACGATCCATGGCAAGCTTATTTGGAACGAGGTGTCCCGATATGCGGTCCAGTCAGGCCGTGACGGACGCGACTCACGGTTATGGACGGTTCCGAAAGGAACAGCGGCGGTCGGAATGAAGCATAAGAACGGAACAGGTCTTGGTTGGGTTGCCGGTGCCGCGATCCTGCTGGCAGGATGTTCGTCGGAAATCGGGCGCCGCCCGATGGATTCCGATATCTCCTGCCTGCGGGCCCAGATGGGTGCCGAACTGAAGCTGAGTTTCCCGCTGGCGGCGAATACCTGCCAGCGCATGACGGACCATAATTTCGTCATCGGCACGAAGAATCCCAAGCCGATCCCGCTGAACCTGCACGGTGCCCCGGACCTTCAGACCCTGGCAGACCAGTACGGCTACAGCTACACCCGCTGACGGCCGGAAACTCCGGCGCTCCTGCGCAGATTGAGAGAGCGGCAGGACATTCAGCTACCCGGTGAGGTTGCCGGTTGGAGTGCGACATCTGCCGGCAGAAGCGCCGGCGTGGCGTGGCGCAGCCGGTCGATCATCCCGCGGGCAATTTCACGCTCTCCCATAATGACGGTGTCGGCACCCAGCCGCGCAAGATGTTCGACTTCCGCGTCGGAGTGGGCACGCCCGACGATCAGGATCGATGGATTCAGCGCCCGGGCCTGTTCCACGACCTGCCCGGCTTCGAACGCTCCCGGAATGGCGACGACAATGCTCCGGGCTTGCGGGAGATTCGCAAGGCCAAGCACGTCGGGCGACGCGGCATTGCCGACGATAACCTCAATTCCCAGGGCCTCCAGTTGCGCAATACTCTGGTCGGCGTCCTCGATGACCAGAAAGGGCGTGCGCGATGCCAGC
>NZ_JBDNXE010000054.1:0-26684 GCF_047721585.1 Gluconacetobacter sp. | reverse complement strand
CCTCGGGAATCCCCCCCACCCGCGTGGCCCCGCCCGGCACGCCGCAGACCGCCGCCTCCAGCATCACCATCCCCAGTCCCTCGACGCGCCCGCTGGCCGTCAGCACGCTGGGCAGCACCAGCATCATCGCCCGCCGCATCCATTCCATGACCACCGCATGCGGTTGCGCGCCCAGAAACAGCACCCGTTCCGCCACCCCCAGCGCACCGGCCAGCGCCTCCAGCCGCCCGCGCAACGGCCCCTCCCCGATAATGGCCAGGCGCAGGTCCCGATGCGCCGCGGCCAGCCGGGCAAAGGCCCGCAGCAGATATTCGGTGCCCTTCAATTCGACCAGCCGCGCGACATGCAGGATCACCGGCGTCTCTTCCGCCGGCTCGCGCGGCTGGTAGGCCGCACAATCCACACCGATGTAATGGACATGCGTCCGCTCCGCCGGAAAGCCGCGCGCCACCGCCTGGTCGCGCAGAAAGCCGGAATTGCACAGGAACAACTGCCCCTGCCGCGCCAGCGCGCGCCGATGCAGCGGATAATTCACCCAGGCGGGCGAGCGCAGGAAATACCGGTCGGACAGCGTCACGTCGAAACCATGGAACGTCGTCACCAGCGGCACACCCAGCCGCCGCGCCAGCGGCAGGGCATACACCCCATCGATCCCGAAATGGGCATGGACCAGCGCGGGACGCCGCCCCGCCAGCAGACGCAGATACGGCGCGGGATCGCGCGTCAGCATCTGCGCCAGCATGCGTGGCCACGCGCCATGCCGCCAGAGGTCGCGCAGCAGCAGCGCACGCGCCCCATCCGGCCCCGGCCCAAAACGCATGCGTCCTACATAGAGCGGCGCATACCGAAGCAGGGCCTGCACCTGCTGGACGATGAAAATCTCGGAAAGCCGGAACTGGTTCTGGCGAAAGATGACAATTTCACGCAATAGGACGTTCTCTCGATCGCCAATGGTCTTCTTAAGACGGGCGGCACTCTACAGTCGGACAGCGACAAAGCAAAAGAGCGCGCATTTCACGATGAAGCCGACAGTTCAAACCCGCGCGACGGAAAGCCGACTGCCATGACCATTCCCGCCCGCGTCCATTTCTGCTGGGTCGGCCCCCGCCTGCCCTGGGCCTATGTCTTCGCCATCCTCTCGGCCGCCGCGACGGGCGACATGGACGCGGTCATCCTGCATCACACCGATGCGCTCGCGGACGGCCCGCAGAAGCGCACACTGGAAAGCACCCCCGGCGTCATCCTGTCCCGAATCGACCCGCAGCGCGACCTGGCGGCTGTAGAACAGGCCGCCGACCTGCCACCGGGCAGCCTTGTCGCGCTGTATGAAGGCGTCCGCACGCCGGTCCAGCGCGCGGATATCCTGCGCACCGCGATCTTGTACCGCGACGGCGGCATCTATCTGGACATGGACACCCTCACCACGGCCTCGCTGCGCCCGCTGCTGGAATCCGGCCCGTTCGTCGGGGCCGAGCGCATCGTATGGCCGCCGCATGTCCGAAACACACGGTCGCCCCTGCTGAAGACACGGCATATCGGCCTGTCGCTGATGCGCCGCGTGTTCCGCGCGCTGCCCGGCGGCTGGAAAGGGTTCCGCCGGGTCGAACATCTTTACCCGCTCGGGCTGAACAACGCGGTGCTGGGGTCTCCGCCCGGCACGCCGTGGCTGCGCGCCTGCCTCCGCGCCATGCTGGCCCTGTCACCCGAAGCACGGCTGCGGCCCTACGCGCTCGGTCCCCACCTGCTCCAGAGCGTCGTGGAGCAAGGGGGCGCGGAAGACCTGACGATCCATGACCCGTCCGTGTTCTACCCGGTACCGCCCGAGATTTCGGAACATCTCTTCCGGACCAGCCGACAGGCGCGGGCGGCGGATATCCTGCTGCCCGGCACGCGCGTGGTGCACTGGTATGCGTCGGTCCGCACACGCTCGCGGGTGGGGCAGATCACGCCGGCCTATGTCAGGGCTCACCGCAACAGCGAATATTACAGTGCTCTGGTCTACGCCACGGTCCCCGACCTGCCCGCCGACAGCGCTCCGGACTAAGCGCCGCGCTCGACAGCCTCTTCACCATTGACGGCAAACCCGGCAATCTCCAGAAACGGGCAATCGCCTGGGGGGAGACGGTTTCACGACCACCGATCCCGGAGCGAGGCCCAGATACGCATCTGCACCAAGCGGGGGAAACATAATCATGTCGTTCGAGAGCATGAAGTCACAACTTTCTGCCAAGCCTGGTTTCATCGCCGCCCTTGACCAGAGCGGCGGCTCCACGCCCGGCGCGCTGGGCCATTACGGCATTCCCGAAAGCGCCTATAACGGCGACGACGAGATGTTCCGCCTGATGCACGAGATGCGCGTGCGCATCATCACGGCACCATCCTTCACCGGCGACAAGGTCATCGCCGCCATCCTGTTCGAGCGCACGATGGACGGGCTGGTCGGCGACAAGCAGGTTCCCGCCTATCTCTGGGAAGATCGCGGCGTCGTCCCGTTCCTGAAGGTCGACAAGGGGCTGGAAGAGGAAGTCGACGGCGTGCGGCTGATGCAGCCCATCCCCGGCCTGGACCCGCTGCTGGCCCGTGCCGTTAAGCTGGGCATCTACGGCACCAAGGAACGCTCGGTCATCAACCTGGCGAACCAGGAGGGCATCGCCGCCATCGTGGCGCAGCAGTTCGACCTGGCCCGCCAGATCGCCGCCCACGGGCTGGTGCCGATCCTGGAACCGGAAGTCCTGATCAAGAGCCCGCAGAAAGCCGCCGCCGAGGCGATCCTGCGTGACGAACTGGCACGCGGCCTGGACGCGCTGCCCGGCGACTATCAGGTGATGCTGAAGCTGACGATCCCCGAGACTCCGGACCTGTATGTCGACCTGGTCCGCCACCCGCGCGTGCAGCGTGTCGTGGCGCTGTCCGGCGGCTACACGCTGGACGATGCGTGCACCCGCCTGTCAGCCAACCACGGTATGATCGCCAGCTTCTCCCGCGCCCTGGTCGGCGACCTGAAAGTGTCCATGACCGACGCCGAATTCGACGCCACCCTGGCAAAGGCGATCGACAAGATCTACCGGGCCTCCACCACCAAATCCTGAAACCTGCCTGGAAATGCGCGCTGGTGGCGATCCAGCGCGCATTTTCTGCGCTTCGCTGCTCACGGCCATCAAGGCCGCTCCGCTGCGATGCTCGAAAATACACGCCGGGCGCGGCCCAAGGGGCCGCTCTCGCTCACCAGCCCACATTTCCAGGCAGGTTTTCCAAGCAACCCGGAAACCCTCCCGCGCGATCCAGCGCGCATTTACGGCGTGACCGAGGGGCCGCCCGGTCACACCGTCACATCGACCGGCCGAAAGCGCATCCGCTCCAGCGATCGGCGCGTCTCGGCGATCATCGTGCGCGGCGGCAACAACAGGCCGGGCTCACCCAGACCGGCCACGGCACCCGCCAGCAGCAGGACATTCCCCTCCCGTCCCTCGGCCTCCTCGAACAGGCGCACGTCGCCCCAAGGAGTCACCGCCCGTCCGGCGGTGACGGCGGCCCGACCGACCAGATCCGGCCGACCGGGCCCCTCGAACAGGTTCATCGCCAGGAATCCATCGTCCGCCAGACGGTAGGCCGCATCGGACAGGAAGCCCGCCCCCACCAGATGGCTGGGCACGACATCCCCCCGAAAGGCATCGACGACGATTGCGCCAAAACGTCGGGTCGCGGGCAACTCGCGCAGACAGGCCGCCCCATCCGTCAGATGGCACGGAATCCACGACGGCAGGCCGAAATGCTGCCGGGCAATGGCAAAGGCCAGCGGATTCACATCGACCAGTTCAACTGCCCGCTCCGCCCGGTCCAGCATGGTGGCCAGCGACCCGCCACCGCAGCCGATCACCAGAACCGGCTCATCCGGCCGGGTGCCCGCCGGGGTCTGCATCAGGAAGCCGAACAGCGCATGGATATAGGGCGCGTAACTGATGCCGTCGGCATCGCTCTCGCTCTGGCACCAGCCCTCCTGCCAGTAGATGCGGCTTTCGGTCCGAATATCCTCGCTGATCCAGATATCGCCCTGGTCGCTGCGATAATGGGCCAGCACTTCATGGTCGGGGGGGATAAAGACTGCGGTCATGTCAGGCCACCGGTCCCGGCGGCCTCGGACCCGACAACCGATCCCGCAGATCGGCCATCGCCCCCGGCAGCGCGAGCCAGACCAGGATCGGCGCCAGTCCGAGCAGCGCACCCGCCCGCCACCAGCCATAGGTGAGCGCGCCGCCCACCCCACCACAGGCGAAGGACAGGACGATCCCGCCATGAAGCGCCAGCCGCTCGCGGACCTGCACCATACGGCCCGGATCGCCCGGCCGGCGCACGGCGTCCAGCCAGTCCGCGAGTTCGATCCCGAAATCGGTCAACATGCCGGTCATATGCGTCGTGCGCACCCGTGCGCCGGAAATGCGCGTGACCGTGGCGTTCTGCAATCCCATGAGGAAACTGAGCCCATAAGCCAGAACCGGCTCGCGCGGCCCGACCCGCAACGCGATATCCAATGCCCCGAGCAGTGCCAGCAGCAACGCCTCCAGCAGGATGCTGTAGGCATAGATGGCCGGGCGACCATGACGCCGACCGGCATTGACCAGAAAAGCCGACAGAACCGCTCCCGCCACGAAAGCGGCGATCAGCCCCAGGCAGGCCACTGCCGACGACAGATCGACCGCGCGCAGGTCCATGGACAGGCGGGAGAGGTTGCCCGTCATGTTGGCCGAATAATACCCGACCGCGAGAAAGCCCGCCGCATTGACCGCACCGGCGACCGCCGCCAGCGAACAGCCCAACCGGCGGTCCATGACGAACGTTCTGGCTTCCCCCTCGCGCAGCAGCATCCTACCCGCCCTGTGTCACCCCATCCGCCATGAAGGATTGCAACCCGGCATCCAGCGCGCGCTCGAAGGCGGCCAGCGTCTCCTCGCTGGCATAATGCTCGATTCCCTCGGCATCGATACGCACATTCTCGGTGCTGATCCCCAGCGCGGCCAGAAAGGATTCGACGATCCGATGCCTTCGGCGCACATCCATCGCCAGCGACGCACCGGCCTCGGTCAGGAACACCCCGCGATAGGGCTTCTGCGTCACGAGCCCCTCATTGGCCAGCCGGGCCAGCATCTTCGCCACCGTGGGCTGGGAAACGCCCAGCCGCGCGGCGATATCGACCTGCCGGGCCTCCATGCCCTCGGCGAGCAGATCAGCGATCAGTTCGACATAATCCTCGACCAGAACATTGCGCCGAGCCGCACGATTGGCCCGAAATCCCTCGGATTGCGCCTTCGCGTCCACGATACGCGGCGCTTTGGCGGCCCCCGCTTGTCTTTTCAATGCATCCCTCGCGGCCAGACAATATTCTCAGAAGCATAAAACATTCCTTCCCTTCAGTCCATCCAGGCGGAATGCGACGGCCACGACAAACCAGCCTAGATCCTTCTACAACAGAGGAGCCGCACCCGTTTCCACGGCTGCCGCCGGGCCGGCAGCGGCCGATGCCTTCTCATCCAGCACACGGGATTTCGGGGCCTCGAACGCCCATGACACGCCCTCAGGCTCATAGCGATACGTCACCGCCGCCCCGATGACGGCCCGCGGATTCCGCTCGATCACGGCCGTACCGAACCCCTGGCGGACGGGCGCCTTCACTCTGGGGCCGCCACTTTCCTGCCAGACCAGCCGAAAACGATCGCCATCGTTCCGCTCCAGCACCGCCCAGTCTATCGCCACCGTCCCGGTATCGTTCGACAGCGCGCCGTATTTAATGGCGTTGGTCGTCAGTTCAAAGATCGCCAGCCCCAGCCGTTCCGCCGTCTCGGGCAGCAGGCGCAATCCGCCCACACCATGCAGCAGCAGGCGTTTCTGGTTCACGTCGCCGATCACCGCCGTCTGCGAAGCCAGCAGCTTTTCGATCGTGATCCCCGACCATTGCCCATTGATCAGCAGCTCCTGGTTCCGCGCGATCGCAGCAATGCGCTGGCCGAGAATCGCCACGAACGGCGCCTGCGGGTCCGGCACGGTCCGCCGGATCAGCGCCTGGACCACGGCGAGCATGTTCTTCGACCGGTGCGCCAGTTCATGCAACAGCAGCGCGATCCGGCGTTCGCTGGCACGCTGCACGGTCACATCACGCGAGACGCACAGAATGGCCTCGACATCCTCGTCGGCGTTTTTCAGCGGCGTCAGCATATTGTCCCAATGGCGCGGGTCCTGACCCGGCAACTGGCTGATCCCGAGAAAACGCGCATTCTCCCCCTGCTTCGCCTTCAACAGCGCCTGGCGCCCCGCCTGATGCGCTTCCCTGGGCAGCAGATGCAGCCAGTCCATGCCGAAACCTGAGTCTTCGCCCACATTCAGCGCCACGCAGCCGGCCCGGTTCATGCGCGCCAGCGTCCCATCCGGCCGGACAAGCTTGATGCAGTCGACGCTGATATCGAGCATTTCCCGCTGTAACCGGCTGTCGCGCAGAAGCGCCAGTTCACGGCGCTTTCGGGCATGGATATCCGTCAGGCTCAACAGCCAGTGGCGCCCCCCATCCAGCCCCTCGGGCAACGGGCAAACCCTCAGCAGAAACCAGCGTGCCCCATCGACCGGATGCAGGATGCGCAGATCAGCCTCGAACGTGCCGCCGGCCAGCATAGCCTCCCGCATCGCCGGGTCGAACTGGCGCTGATCGGCGGGAAGAACCCATTCCATCCATCGGGACGAAGCAAAGTCCGCTGTCCCGTATTCTCTCCAGACCCTGTTGAAATATTCATGCCGACCGTCGTCTCCGCAGACGCAAACCATATCCGGAACAAGGTCGAGAGAACTATATCGGTCTTCAGAAAAAGCTTTTTTCTCTTTCGACATACGTACTTCCGACTGTTTGGCCGGTGTCTGGGCCACCCGATATTACCCCAATAAATATAACAAATTATGGCAATATGCTCCCCTCGAAAGAAATTCATCCATCATATTGAATTATTTATAAATTCCCCCACCACGACATACCATGCGCCCCCATGCCGGAGGGCATGCCGGTTGCTGTGGCCGCGGCTTCCTGCCATGCAGGCCCGATGACGCAAGACCGGGATTTCGAGATCTTCCTCGCCACAGCACCGGGCCAGGAAGACGCACTGTGTGGCGAAATACGCCTGAAGGGCTTCAGGCAGCCCCATGCCGTTCCCGGCGGCGTCGTCATCAGGGGCGGCTGGCCGGAAGTCTGGCGGGCCAATCTCTGGGTCCGGGGGGCCAATCGTATCCTGGCGCGCATCGACGCCTTCAAGGTCGTCCATCTCGCCCAGCTCGACCACCGCGCACGGCTGGTGCCGTGGGCCGGCCTCCTGCGCCCCGATATCCCCTTCCGGGTCGAAGCATCCTGCACCGGGTCGCGCATCTACCACGCCGGCGCCGCCGCCGAACGGATCGAGAATGCGATCCGCAGGACCATCGGCGCCCCCTGCTCACCCGATGCCGACCTCACGATCCGGGTCAGGATCGACCACGATCTCTGCACGATCAGCATCGACAGTTCCGGGGACCTGCTGCACCGGCGCGGCCACAAGCAGGCCGTCAACCGTGCCCCCATGCGCGAAACCATGGCCTCGCTCTTCCTCCTGCAATGCGGCTATGACGGCAACGAGCCGGTATTCGACCCGATGTGCGGCTCGGGCACCTTCGTCATCGAAGCAGCCGAGATCGCGGCCCGCCTCAATCCCGGCCGCTCGCGCCATTTCGCGTTCGAGCACCTGGCCAATTTCGACGAAGCCGCCTGGCGGAAAATGCGCGACGTCAAAAGCATGCGCACACCGACATCCCGCTCCTACGGCAGCGACCGCGACGCCGGGGCCATCACCATGAGCCGCGCGAACGCCGAACGCGCGGGCGTCACCCCCTGGACGACGTTCCAGCAGACCCCGATCAGCGACATCCGCCCCCCCTGCGACACGCCGGGACTGGTCATCGTCAATCCCCCCTACGGCACCCGCATCGGCGACCGAAAAGCCCTGCTCCCCCTCTACCGCGCGTTGGGGCGCACGCTGGCGACCCATTTCAGCGGCTGGCGCGTCGGCCTCGTCACCACCGAATCCGGCCTGGCCCATGCCACCGGCCTGCCTTTCCTGCCCAACACCGCGCCAATACCGCATGGCGGCCTGCGCGTAACGCTGTTCCAGACCGCTCCCCTCGCCTGATATTCTGGGGGGCAGCGGCCGTCCGGCCCGCCCCACGAGGCTTCCGACGCAGCCTCCCAGCCTTTCGCGTGCGGATTCCCAGCCATGATGGCCCTGCCATGATCGACATTCGACAGATGCGCTATTTCGTCGTGCTGGCCGAAACGCTGCATTTCGGGCGCGCGGCCGAACGCCTGCATCTGAGCCAGCCGCCCCTCAGCCGCCAGATCGCGGCTTTGGAGAAGGAACTGGGCGTCCGCCTGCTCGAACGCAACTCACGCCACGCGACCCTCACCCGTGCCGGCCAGCGTTTCCTCGACGATTCCAAGGCGGTCCTGGCCGCGTTCGATCAGGCCTGCGCCAACGCCCAGCTGGCGGAACACGGCCAGCTTGGCGAGCTTTCCATCGGCTTCATGATGTATGCCACCTACACGGTGATCCCCAGCCTCGTGCGCCGTTACGTGGCGCATTATCCCATGGTCCATACCCGGCTGCGCGAGGTCATTCCGGGCTCGCTCGCCGCCGATATCCTGGCGGGCCGTTTCGACGCGGGGATCATGTTCGATCCCGGCTTCATTCGCGGGCTGCAAACAAGCGCGATCCTCAGCGAACCGCTCTGCCTGGCCGTGCCGGCGAACCACCCGCTCGCCCTCCGCGCGCGGATCGAAGCCAGGGACCTGGAAGACGAACCCCTGCTCGCGGCACCGGTCGAGGTCTCCACGATGCTGCGGGAGGCCATCATCCGATATTGCCGATCAGGCGGTTTCGAGCCGATCATCCGGCTGGAAACGCAATATCAGCATACGATCGTCAATCTGGTCGCCGAAGGGCTGGGCGTCGCCCTGGTCCCCGACGGAATCCGGAAAGCGCGCAGCGGCGGCGTCGTTTTCCGCGATCTCGACAACGCACCGATCGTCAATCACGTCGTGGCCTGGCGACCCGGCAACCTGAACCCCGCGCTCACACCGTTCCTCGCGGAATGCGAACGCAGATCATAAAAAGTCAGGACGGCCGACACCGTACGCCACGGGCACGAACGACACCCCGCTCTTCACCCCGCGCCCTGCCGACGATGGCGAAAGCACGCGGGATCATGGTCGTCGATCATGCCGACAGCCTGCATCCAGGCATAAACGATCACCGGCCCGACGAACCGGAACCCCCGCGCCTTGAGCGCCTTCGCCATCGCCTGCGACAAGGGCGACTGCGCCAAGACCGCCCCGGTCATGTTCCGCACCGGCGCCTCCGGCACCATGCTCCAGGCGAAGTCGGCGAAATCCTCCCCGCGTTCCATCATCGCCAGATAGGCCCGCGCATTGCCGATCGTCGCCTCGATCTTGGCGCGCGCCCGGATAATTCCGGGGTCCGCCATCAGGCGCTCCACGTCCGCCGCCCCGAAACCTGCGACCCGCTCGGGATCGAACCCCGCGAACGCGCGCCGAAATCCCTCCCGCCGCCGCAGCACGATCAGCCAGGACAGACCGGCCTGGAACCCTTCCAGACACAGCATTTCCCACAGCATCCGGCTGTCATGCACCGGCACGCCCCATTCCTGGTCGTGATAGGCCCGCAGCAACGGGTCCGTCTGCGCCCATCGGCAGCGGGTCACGGCAGGCGTTCCGGCAACGGCGTCATCATCCATTCCGGTCCTATAGCACGGGGGCCGCCCCCACGAACCCCGGCCGACGCCAAAGTCCCCGGCGTCGCCTACACGGCCACCTGGCGCGGCCGTCCCTCCGCATCCAGCGCGACGAACACGAAACAGCCCTGTGTCACCTTCTGGATTTCCGTCGTATGCCGGACCCGCCGCCAGGCCTGAACGTCGATCGTCATCGAGGTCCGCCCCACCTTCAGCAGACGGGTATAAATACTGACCTCGTCCCCCACGGCGACGGGATGGTGAAACACCACCCCGTCGATCGCCACCGTGGCACACCGCCCCCGCGCGGTCAGCGCGGCGGTCGTGCTGGCGGCCAGATCCATCTGCGACATCAGCCAGCCACCGAAAATATCGCCCGAGGGATTGGTATCGCTTGGCATCGCCACGACCCGGATCGTCAGCTTCCCGTCATCAATCGTCAGTTCTTCAGTCATATCCACCTCTCTCGAAGCCCTGCCGTCACGCGCGCATCGACCCGGTCTCGATAAAGCGCTGGTGCCAGGCCAGGGATTCCCGCAACAGATGCGGCGTCTCGCCACCGAAGACACCACGCTCGGCGCGGTCCAGATAATCCTTCAGCATCGGCCGGTATTCGGGATGGGCGCACCGGTCGATAATCAGCCGCGCCCGCTCGCGCGCCGACAATCCCCGCAGGTCGGCCAGCCCCTGTTCCGTCACCAGCACCTGCACGTCCTGATTGACGTGATCGACATGCGCCATCATCGGCACGATGGCGGAAATGCTGCCGCCCTTCGCCGTCGACGGCGCCATGAAGATCGAGACATGGGCACTGCGCGCGAAATCCCCCGATCCGCCAATCCCGTTCTGCACGCGCGACCCCATGACGCGCGTGGAGTTCACGTTGCCGTAGATATCGGCCTCGATCATCGTGTTCATGGCAATGCAGCCCAGCCGCCGGACGATCTCCGGATTGTTGCTGACTTCCTGTTGCCGCAGCACGATCTTTTTCCGAAACGCCGCCATCTCGCGGTTCAGCAGCGCGGAGGCCCCGGCACTGACCGAAAACGCCGCCCCTGAAGCCGCCCGCATCTTGCCCGAATGAAGCATGGCCAGCATGCCGTCCTGAATCACCTCGGTATAGGCCACCAGATCGTCAAACGGCCCCTCGGCCAACCCCGCCATCACCGCATTGGCGACATTCCCGACCCCGGACTGAATCGGCGGCAGCGACGCGGGCAGGCGCCCGCGCGAAACCTCATGGCGGAAGAATTCCATCAGATGGCCCGAAATCGCCCGCGCCGCGCCATCCGCCTCGCGAAAGGACGCGTTCAGATCAGGCTCGTTCGTCAGGACGATCGCGGCCACCTTGGCCGGATCGACATGCAGCACCGTCTCGCCGATCCGGTCCTCGGGGCGGCGCAGCGGCAGTTCGCGCCGATCGGCCGGCAGGGTATCGCCCGCCCAGATGTCGTGCAGTCCCTCGATGGCCGGATTATGCCATTCATTGACCTCGATGATGACCTTGTCGGCCATGTCGAGCCACGTCTTGTTATTGCCGATCGAGAGCGTCGGCACGATCGCGCCATCCTCCCGGATCGCCGCCGCCTCCACCACGGCCACGTCGATCCTGCCGAAGAAACCCGCCCGCACCCAGGGCGCCAGGCGGCTCAGATGGGTATCGACATAGGCCGTCTCCCCGGCATTGATCCGCCCGCGCATGTCGGGGTCGCCATTATAGGGAATGCGAAAACTCACGCCGTGCGCCCGCGCAAGCCCGCCATCGAGTTCCGGGCTGGTCGAGGCCCCGGTAAACAGACGCACCGCAAAGGGCATGCCACCCTGCCGCGCCTCTTCCACCCGGCGGACCAGGGCCCTGGGCACGGCCTTCGGCGTGCCGGACGGCGTAAAGCCCCCCGTGGCCAGCGTCATGCCATGCTGGATATGGCCCGCGGCGTCCTCGGCGCTGCAAATCCTGCGCCGCATGCCGGCATGTCGAACACGATCCTCGCCCATATCGGTCACTCTTTCCGTTTTTCTTGTTTCTTGTCCGGGTGGCGGATCAGGCTGCGATCTCGATGGCGATCGCGGTGGCCTCCCCTCCCCCGATGCACAACGCCGCAACCCCGCGCCGCGCACCACGCGCGCGCAGGGCATGGAGCAGGGTGACGATGATGCGCGCGCCCGTCGCGCCGATCGGGTGCCCCAGCGCACAGGCCCCGCCATGCACGTTCAGCCGGTCCGCCGGAATGCCCAGGTCCCGCTGCGCCGACATGGCCACCACGGCAAACGCCTCGTTGATCTCGAACAGATCGACATCGCCGACCGACCACCCGGCCCGGTCCAGAACCTTGCGAATGGCCGGAATGGGCGCGGTGGTGAACCAGGCCGGCTCCTGCGAATGGGTCGCGCAGGCGCGGATCTCGGCCAGAACCGGCAGCCCCGCCCCCAGCGCGAACGACCGGCGCGCCAGCACCATCGCGGCCGCCCCATCGGCGATCGCCGACGAACTGGCGGCGGTGATCGTGCCATCCCGGCGAAAGGCGGGCTTGAGGGCGGGAATCTTCTCCGGCGAAATCTTCGGCGGGTTCTCGTCGGCCGCGACGCGCACGTCCCCCTTGCGGGTGGCCAGCGTCACGGGCTCGATCTCCTGCGTAAACGCACCCTCCGCAATCGCAGCCTGCGCGCGCATCAGCGTCCGTGCGGCATAGAGGTCCTGGTCCGCGCGGCTGAACCCGTACGCCTCCGCCGTGGCCTCGCCGAAATCGCCCATCGACCGGCCGTCTTCATAGGCATCTTCCAGCCCGTCGCGCAGCATGTGGTCCACGACCGTCTCGTGTCCCATGCGATAGCCCGTGCGCGCGCGCGGCAGCAGATAGGGCGCGTTCGACATGGATTCCATCCCGCCCGCCACGGCAACCGTCGTCGATCCCGCCAGCAGCGCATCCCGCGCCATGAACACCGCCATCATGCCCGAGCCACAGACCTTGTTGACCGTCGCAGCCGCCGTCCCCTGCGGCAGGCCCGCGCCCAACGCCGCCTGGCGGGCCGGATTCTGCCCGATCCCCGCTCCCAGAACGCAGCCCATGGTCACCATATCCACCCTGTCGGGCGCCAGTCCGGCCCGGCCCAGCGCACCGCGAATGGCGGTCGCCCCCAGCATCGGCGCCGTGGCGGCGGACAGATCGCCCAGAAACCGCCCCAGCGGGGTCCGTGCGGCCGCAACGATCACGGCAGGATCTTCATGTATCATGATGTCTCTTCCTCGTCGCGCTGACCCGACCGGTCAGCCAAGCGCCTTTTCCAGTTCGGGAACGATCTCGAACAGATCGCCGACGATGCCGTAATCGGCCACCTGGAAGATCGGCGCATCCTCATCCTTGTTGATCGCCACGATCACTTTCGAATCCTTCATGCCGGCCAGATGCTGGATCGCCCCGGAAATGCCCAGCGCGATATACAGGTCGGGCGCCACGACCTTGCCGGTCTGGCCCACCTGCAGGTCATTGGCGGCGTATCCCGCATCGACCGCCGCGCGCGACGCGCCGATGGCGGCATGCAGCCGTTGCGCGAGCGGGCCGAGAACCTCCTGGAACTTCTCGGCCGATCCCAGCGCCCGCCCGCCGGAGACGACGATCCGGGCCGACGCCAGATCCGGCCGGTCGCTGCTGCTCAGCGTCTCGCCCGCGAAGCGCGCGCGCCAGTCGCCCTCGGGCACCCCCACCGCCTCGACCGGCGCGGCAGCGTCGCCCACCCCGGCGGCGGAAAAGGCCGATGTCCGGATCGTCAGAAGTTTCTTTTCATCCGTGCTCTGCACCACGGCGACCGCATTGCCGGCATAGATCGGCCGCTCGAACGTATCCGGCGAAACCACCCGCACCACATCGGAAACCTGCATCACGTCGAGCAGCGCCGCGACACGCGGCAGCACATCCTTGCCGCCGGAGGTCGCCGGCGCGGCGATCACCCGATACCCCCCGGCCAGCGACAGAACGAGCGCGGCCACCGGCTCGGCCAGCCCGTGCGCGAACGCCTCGTCGTCCGCCAGAAGCACCCGCCCCACGCCCCGGAGTTTCGCAGCCTGCCCAGCCACCGGCCCGGCCTGATGTCCCGCGACCAGAACATGCACCGCATCGTCGATCGCCCCCAGCGCACTCAGGGCGCGGGCCGTCGCATCGGAGAGCGCGCGATTGTCGTGATCCGCGATAAGAAGTGTCGTCATACCGATCTCCGCCCTCACGCGGTTGCAAAGGAAACGTGTCAGACAAGCCCCGCCGCGCGCAGGTCTCCGACCAGTTCGGACGCGGTCGCCACCCGGATGCCCGGCTTGCGCCCGGCGGGCGGCCGCACCGCGAGAATCTTCAGCCGCCGGCCGATCTCCACGCCGTAATCGGCAGGCGTGCCGATCTTCAGCGGCTTCTTGCGAGCCTTCATGATGTTGGGCAGCGCGCAATGCCGGGGCTCGTTGAGGCGCAGATCCGTGGTCACCACCGCCGGCAGCGGCAGCGACAGCGTCTGCAACCCGGCATCGATCTCCCGTGTCACCAGCAACCGCCCATCCGCGAACCGCACGGCGGAGGCGAACGTCGCCTGGGGCCAGCCCAGCAGCGCCGCCAGCATCTGGCCGGTCTGGTTGCAATCATCGTCGATCGCCTGCTTGCCCAGGATAACGAGGTCCGGCTGTTCCTCCCCCACCACCGCACGCAGCAGCTTGGCCACCGCCAGCGGCTCGACCGTCTCGTCGGTCTGGATCAGCGTGGCCCGATCGGCCCCCATCGCCAGAGCCTGGCGCAACGTATCCTGCGCCTTGACCGGCCCGATGGAGACCACGACGACCTCCTCGGCCAGCCCGGCCTCCTTCAGGCGCAGCGCTTCCTCCACCGCGATCTCGCAGAACGGATTGATCGCCATGCGCATGCCCGAGAGGTCGATACCGCTTTCATCCGTCCGGACGCGCGGCCGCGCGTTGGAATCGAGAACCATCTTGACCGGAACAAGGATCGTTTTCATGGATGCTTTTCCTCCGTGGATCATATCCGGGGCCACGCGTCAGAAATCCCCGGCGGCCAGCGCCATGAGGGGCGCATTCCCCGCGCCGATCTGCCGCGCCAGCGCCCCCGCCTGCGGCAGGACGCGGCCGGCAAAGAACCGGCCGACCGCGATCTTGCGCCGCGCATGGGCATCCGCGTTCTCCCCCATCGTCACCACGGTCAGGGTCATCCGCAGCCACAGCCAGCCGAAGGCCACCAGCGCGAACAGGCGCAGATAGTCGGTCGCCGCCGCATTGCGCTCGTCCAGTCCGGCAAGATCGCCGTCGATCAGCCGCGCCGTCACCGGCTCCAGATGCGCCAGCGCCTCCGCCACGGCCACGCGGAGCGCGGCAGCCTCGGCAACGCCCTCCGCCTGCTCCACCGTCTCCCTGATCAGCCCGAGGAACATCCGGACAGGGCGCCCCCCGTCCAGCGGCAGTTTCCGCACCACCAGATCCTGTGCCTGGATGCCGTTCGTCCCCTCGTAGATCATGGCGATCCGGGCATCGCGGACGAACTGCTCCTGCCCCCATTCCCGGATATAGCCATGTCCGCCCAGCACCTGCTGGCCCAGCACGGCGGCCTCGAACCCGAAATCGGTCAGCGCCGCCTTGATCACCGGCGTCAGCAGCGCCACCAGCCCGCCCGACACGCGCCGGACCTCCGGATCGGGATGGAATTTCTCCTTGTCCATCTCCAGCGCCGTAAACAGGCTCAGGGCCCGCCCGGCCTCGATGAAGGACAGCATCGACAGCAGCATCCGCCGCACATCCGGATGGGCAATGATCGGTGCGGTGCCGGCCCCATCCGTCGCCCGCCCCTGCAACCGCTCGCGCGCATAGGTCGCGGCGGTCTGGTAGGAGGCATCGGCCACCCCCAGCCCCTGCACGCCGACGAACAGCCGCTCGGCATTCATCATGGTAAACATCGCGACGAGGCCACGATGTTCCTCCCCCACCAGCCAGCCCTGGCACCCGTCATAATTCATGACGCAGGTCGGCTGGGCATGAATGCCCATCTTGTGTTCCAGCGCCCCGACCGAGATGGCATTGCGCGCACCCGGCGCCCCATCCGGATCGGGCAGAAATTTCGGGCAGAGAAACAGGCTGATGCCCCGCGTGCCCGCCGGCGCCCCCGGCAACCGCGCCAGCACGAGATGAACGACGTTCTCCGCCATGTCATGATCGCCGGAGGAAATGAAGATCTTCGATCCGGTCACGGTGTACGAACCATCGCCGCGCGGCGCCGCCGTCGCCTTCAGCAAGCCCAGGTCGGACCCGGCACCCCCTTCGGTCAGCGCCATCGCACCGGTCCAGGTCCCGGCAATCATCTTGGGCAGATAAAGCGCTTTCAGCGTTTCGTCGCCATGCGCCTCGATCGCTTCATACGCCCCGCGCGTCAGGCCGGGAAACAGCCCGAACGACAGATTGGCGGCCGACAGCATCTCGTCCACGAGGATCTGCACCGTGCGCGGCAACCCCTGCCCGCCATGATCGGGCGACGCCGACAGCCCACCCCATCCGGCGTCGGAGAACGCCGCATAGGCTTCCGCGAAACCTTTCGGCGTCCGCACCACGCCGTCTTCCAGGCGGCAGCCCTCGGCATCGCCGCTCATGTTCAGCGGCTGGAGAATCTCGGCGCAGAAACGCCCGGCCTCTTCCAGCACGGTCCCGACCACATCGGTATCGATCTCCGCATAAGCGGGGATTTCGGCAAAGACCTGTTCGGCGCCAAGGACATCCTTCAGCACGAACATCATATCCTCGACCGGAGCCTTGTAGGCTGGCATGTCCTGTTCTTCCTTCTTGTACGATGTGCAATGTGCGGCGTGGCTGTGCGGTGTGCCGCCCGTCAGTTGCGCAGGGGTTTTCCGGTAGCGATCATCTGGCGCATGCGCGCCCTGGTCGGGTCGGTAAAGGCGAGGTCCAGAAAGCATTCCGTCACCCGCGCATTCAGGTCCGCGACACGGACAGGCCGCCCGTCACCGGACAGAATGTCGGCCAGCGCCCCCGCAATCACGCGGTCATGCGGCGCGAGAGAAGGCGCCAGGTCCGCCACCACGCCCTCCAGCACCGCGCGCGGCGGCAGATGCAGATCCGGCGCGACGGGCGGCCGGAAACCGGGCCGCAACGCCTGCGCGACGGTACGGGCCTCGGCGATCAGCCTGTCGGCATTCATCACGATGCGATCATCCGGCCGCAGCAGGCGGGCCTCCCGCGCACAGAAGGCGCCCGGCCACGTCACGCCCCGCACCACGGCCCGCAGCGTCGCGGCGGCCGCAGCGCCCGCATCCAGCCCGGCGGCCTGATGCCGCGCCAGCCACGCCGCCACCCCACCCCAGCCCGGCACCAGCCCGACCTGCGCCTCGACCAGCCCGATCCGCGCCTCGGCATGGGCCACCACCCGATGGGCATGGAGCAGACATTCACACCCTCCGCCGACAGCCAGCGCCCCAACCGCCCCGACCACCGGAAACGACGCTCCGGCCAGCGCATCGAACGCCTGCTGCCCGGCGCACAGAAACGCTTCAAGCCCCGCCCGGTCATTGCCTTCCGACAGCGCCAGCATGGCTTTCAGGTCCGCGCCGGCACTGAAGACCGGCCCGTCATTCCCCACGACCAGCGCATCGAAATGATCCGGCACGACGGCCGCAACCCGTTGCACGGCCTCGATCAGCGGCGCGGTAAAGACGTTCAGCCGGGTCTGGAAGGCAAACAGCCCCACACCCTCGCCCAGATCCCACAGCGACGCGGCCGCGCTCGACCAGACCGGTTGCCGGGCCAGACGCAGCGCCGGCAGCGCGATGACACCTTCGGCCGGCTCCAGACGCGCATGCACCGCCCCCTGCGCCCGCGGTACCAGAACCTCGCGCGCGCCTTCCGCGACACGATAGAACCCACCGGCGGAGGCCGCCTGCAAAAGAGCAGGCACCGGCTGCCCGTCCTCGGCCAGCCGGCCGGCCAGCCATTCCGCCCCGATCCGGTCGATCAGCTCGAACGGCCCATAGGTCCAGCCATAGCCAAGCCGCATGGCCTCATCCACCTGGTCGGGCCGATCCGCGATCTCCGGCACCAGAGACGCCGCATAGGCCAGGGTGCGCGACATCACCGCCCAGGCATAGCGCCCCGCGAGATCGTCCCCCGCCATGAGCCGGCGCGGCTCCCCCTCCAGCACCGGCGCCGGGCGCGGGTCGCGATACGCCCCGCCGGAAAGGTCCAGCACCTCCCGCGCCCCGCGTCCCGCGACCATCCGGTAGAAGCCGCCGCCACCCTTGCGCCCCGTCAGCCCCTGCGCCAGCATCGCGGTCACGCGCGCGGGCTCGGCGTCATAGGCCTGAATGGCGTCCCCAGCCGGCAGATTGGCCTGAAGCGAGCGGATCAGCCCCGGCATCAGGTCAATGCCGATCAGGTCGTACAACCCGAACACGCCCGTACGCGGCAGGCCGAACGGCTTGCCCATCACCGCGTCGGCGGTCTCCACGTCGATCCCCAGCCGCAAGGCTTCGCCCAGCCCCGCCGCCAGCCAGAAACAGCCGATGCGATTGGCGATAAACCCCGGCGTGTCGTTGCAGGCCACAATGCTCTTGCCGAGGCCGACATCGATAAAGCGGCTCAGCCGCGCCACGCTGTCCGGATCGGTCCGCGGCCCGGTCACCAGTTCCAGCAGGCGCATCTGGCGCGGCGGATTGAAGAAATGCGCAATCAGCACATCACGGGCCAGCGCCGGGTCCATGCCCTCCACCAGATCGCGCAGCGGAATCGTCGATGTGTTGGACGACAGCACGCAACCCGGCTTCCTGACCCGCGCGATCTCCGCGAACAGGCCGCGCTTGACGTCCAGCCGCTCGGCCACCGCCTCCACGATCCAGTCCGCATCCGCCAGCAATGCCATGTCGCTGCGCGTGCTGCCGGTCCGCACCCGGTCCGCGAAACCGGGCAGCATAAAGCCCCCGGCCTTGACCTGCCGCTCCACCGCACGGGCGGCGACCTCGGCATCCAGGTCCAGCAGCACGACCTGCGCCCCGGCATTGGCCATATGCGCCGCGATCCCGGCCCCCATGGTCCCGGCGCCGATCACCGCGCAGGTCCGAAACGGCATTTCGTTTTCGATATCGTTCATGTCTTGGCCTCACATATTCGCGTAATTGGGGCCACCACCGCCCTCGGGCGGGGTCCAGGTAATGTTCTGGGCCGGGTCCTTGATGTCGCAGGTCTTGCAATGCACGCAGTTCTGCGCGTTGATCACGAAGGAGGCCGCTCCATCCGCCGCCACCGCAACCTCATAGACCCCCGCCGGACAATAGAGCCGCGCAGGCTCGCCAAACCGGGGCAGGTTCTCGCGGATCGGCAGCAGCGGATCGGCCAGCCGCAGATGGCAGGGCTGATTTTCTTCGTGATTCACCCCCGACAGATACACCGAGGACAACCGGTCGAAGGTCAGCACCCCGTCCGGATTCGGATAGGCGATCGGCGTCACCTCCGCGCGTGGCCGCAGGCTGGCATGATCGGCCTTGCGATGGCGCAGCGTGCCCAGAACCGAGCCCCCCGCCAGCGCATGCGCCCACATGTCCAGCCCGCCGAGCGCCAGCCCCGCCAGCCCGAAGCGCGACCAGAGCGGCTTGACGTTGCGGACAGGGTACAGATCCCGCCCGATCGCGGACATCCGCCATCCCGCCTCATAAGATCGCGGCTCGGCCAGATCCGGCTCCGCGACGATCGCATCCGCCGCCTGCATGCCGGAGAGGATGGCGTTATGCGATCCCTTGATCCGCGCGACATTCATGAATCCCGCCGCACAGCCGATCAGCGCCCCGCCCGGAAAGGCCACACGCGGCACCGCCTGCCATCCGCCCTCGGTCAGGGCCCGCGCGCCATAGGCCACCCGGCGTCCCCCGGCCAGCAGATCGCGCATGGACGGATGCGTCTTGAACCGCTGAAACTCGTCGAACGGCGACAGGGTCGGGTTGGCATAATCCAGATGAACGACGAACCCCACCGTCACCAGTTGATCGGCACCGTGATAGACGAACGACCCACCCCCCGTATGCCGGTCCAGCGGCCATCCCACCGTATGCCGGATCAGGCCGGGATGACATTTCCCCGGCGCGACCTCCCACACTTCCTTGATCCCAAGCCCATATTTCTGAAATCCGGAGTCACGGTCCAGCCCATGGCGCGCAATGACCTGCTTGCTCAGCGAACCACGCGCCCCTTCCGCGAGCAGGGTGTAGCGCGCGCGCAGTTCCATGCCCGGCGTAAACGCCGCGGTCGGCTGGCCATCCTTGCCGATCCCCATGTCGCCGGTCGCAATGCCCGCGACCCGACCGGTCTCGTCATACAGGATCTCGGTCGCCGCGAACCCGGTATAGATCTCGACCCCAAGCCCTTCCGCCCGGCCCGCCAGATACCGCGTCACCTCGCCCAGCGAGCCGACGAAACATCCCTTGTTGCTCAGGCGCGCCGGAAACAGCATTTCCGGCACGGAAAACGCCCGCTCCCGCGTCAGGAACGCAAATCGGTCCTCCACAACCTCCTGGCGAAGCGGGCGATCGTCCTCTTCCCGCCACCCCGGCAGCAGCGCATCCAGACCCACCGGGTCCATGACCACGCCGGAGAGGATATGGGCACCGGTTTCCGCCCCTTTCTCGACCACGATGACCTGAAGTTCGGGTGAGCGCTGCTTGAGCCGGATCGCCGCCGCCAGACCCGCAGGCCCCGCCCCGACGATCACGACATCACACGTCATCCCCTCTCGATCCTCACGATGCCCAGGCACCTGCATCCCCCTCACGCCGCCAAACCTACCAAACACTTGTTGGGTGAAATCTAGGGACCGGCTCA
Source organism: Gluconacetobacter sp. (assembly GCF_047721585.1). Classification (NCBI taxonomy): domain Bacteria; kingdom Pseudomonadati; phylum Pseudomonadota; class Alphaproteobacteria; order Acetobacterales; family Acetobacteraceae; genus Gluconacetobacter; species Gluconacetobacter sp. The sequence continues at coordinate 6,025 of NZ_JBDNXE010000054.1, read as the reverse complement.
ACGCCTTGTCGAGGCCAAAAACAGGCACGAGCGATCACAGATGCATGATGTCAATCGGCCTTGAATTCTGCGCCTCTGGTGAAGCCCGCGCGGGATCGTTCGTTCTGATAGAGATCAGAAGCGGCTCCAGACGGCAGCCGAGCGGCCGCACACATCGTCAAACGGTCCAGCATAGGGCACCAGCGTCGCGCGCTCGGCCCGGACCATGTCCCGGACCGTCTTGTCCCGCTATTCCGGCTGCGCACCCGTGCGCGCCAGATGAATACAGCAATCCAGACGCCAGCCATTCATCTTCGCATAGCAGCGAAATTTCAGGCGCGACGAAAACAGCCGCCGGCGTGCAGGCCCGCGGCTCTTCCAAAAACATGAGCGAAAAGTTGCAAAAAGCGGCGATAACCGTTCGATACCGTGCGCATAAAGACCGTTTCCACCGCCGTCTTCATGCTGTCACAGATCCCACGCCGGCACACATCTGTGAACCGGCATGGAAAACCGACCCATCTGAAGGGGTCATCGGCACCGAAACCTGCCCTCTTCCGCGTGGATGCGACGGAAACCGCCTATTTCGGCCTCCAACCGGGCCGTCGGCAGAAATCCACGCCTATGCAAACCGTGTCAATGTCCGTCAGAGCGGACAACCGATCGCAAACCAGCAGGACGCAGCATCCATGCCGCAAATGCCAGAGCATTTCCACCGAAAACCAATTCGGTAGACATGCTCCAGTAACCGCTCGATAAAAAGGGAAGCAATACCGCAGGCGGCCCTTCAGTCGACCACGACCTGAAAGTAGATGCTGCGACCGTAATAATCTTTCTCATTGATCCGTTGCAGGTTGGTGCCCTGCACATAGGTCCGATGGGCGCCGACCAGGTTATCCACCTCGTATTTCAGGCGAATATGGTCGGTGATGTCGTTCCACGCCGCCAGGTCCAGGCTCGTCAGTTCGCCATACCCCACATTCTCCCAGGGCTGCGACGCGGGGTCTGTCAGATATTTGGGCGTGTAGGACAGTGTCGCCCGCACCGCGCCCCGCATCTGCGGCACATGCCACGTCACGGCACCGTTGAAGATATAGTTCGGCTGATCAGGCAACTGGTTCAGCTTGTAAGACCCGCTGGACGACGCATAGATCATCGAGCCGTGCATCCACGTTCCGTTGACCGAGATATCGAAACGCTGCCCAAGCGGGCCGCGCAGCCCCTCCTCGACCAGCGACCCTTCCACACCCATCAGCGACGAATTGGTGGCGTTCAGCGGCTGGGTCACCGATGTCGGCATGCCGTTGATCATCTCATGATCCAGCAGCGTGTAGATATCGTGCTTTATCATCTTGTCGAAATAGGCGACGCTGACGACACCATGATTGTGGTTGAAATATTTCTCGACCGACGCATCGAAATTCTGCGCCTGACGTGGCCGCAAGTTCGGATTGCCGCGCGAGAGCGTGCATTCGGTCCCGCCGCGCTGGTCGTCGCCGCAGGTCATCTTCTGCACCTGCGCGATCTGTGAGGGCATCGGCCGCCCGACGCTCTGGCTGTACGACGCCCGCAGCTTGACCGCGTAAGGGAAGTCATGAACGAACGTCACCGACGGCAACGGGTGCAGGTAACCGCCATGGTTGGTTCCCATCGCCCCCGTCGCCGTGCCGTTTTCGACCTGCGGCAGCAGGCTGCTGAAACTGACCGAATCCGCCCGCACGCCGGCGATCAGCAGCGAGTCCCGCCATTTGTAGTGCAGTGACAGATACCCGTCGATCAACTGCTCCCGATAGCGATAGAACGATTCCAGCGTATCGTTCCGGCTGGTGGCCACGTCCAGCTTCTGCCTGGCCCAGGGGAATTTCCCCATATCGATCCAGGGCAGTGTATAGTGCGAGCCCGGCGGCACGAAATTCGGAAAATACATATAGTCCGAGGCATCGCCGCCCGCGACGTAATCCTCATAGTTCATCTGGTCCGTCACGTTCAGCGTCCGCCACTCGAAGCCGGTGGCCAGACCGAATCCATGCACGTTCGGTCCGATATTGCGCGTATAGTCCAGCCTGACGTTGGTCACGCCCTCCCGCGCCTTGTCGTGATAGCGCTGGATCTGGCTCAGATTGTATTTCATCGCCCGCAGCTTGTCGGGGTCGCTGACGCTGGGCATCGACGCGAAATCGTCCTTGATGGTATAATCGGCATAAAGCGGGTAGAGCCCCTGCTTTTTCGGATAGGCATAGGCCGTCAGGCGCGGCTGGTAATTCTGGTAATCCTCCCAGGTATAACCAACCTTCAGCTTGAGGGCCGAGATATTGTCATGCCAGCCCACGTCGCCCAGCACGCCGCTGCTGTCGCTCTGCCAGCGGTCGCGCCGAACATAACTCGACGAGCGATAGACCAGTTCCCGCCCGCTGGTCGGCGTCTGATCCCATATCTGCGGGTTGTCCAGCAGAAGATAGGTGTGGTTCATCGTGGAATGTTCCCACCGCTCATAGGTATATCCCATCAGCGACGTGCTCCACCCCGAATCGTGGGGCCGCCATTCCAGCCGTCCCGACCCGCCCAAATTCGTGATCGAATTGGAATAATTTCCGTATTCGATGTCCTGCGGCGCCTCCAGGCCGTTCCATCCCAGGGCGCGGCTGGGAATGTTGTTACTCTCCCCGCCCACCGGCAATCCCTTGTCGTCGTAGAAATAGCTGTCCGTCTGCCAGTTCTTGTAGGAATTGCGCACACGGTTCTGGTAGCGCATGGAAACGATGATGCCGAACTCTTTGTCCTTGCCGAACCGATCGGACAGAACGCCCTTCGCACCTTGCGCCAGATGGCCCGCCTGCCCCGGCACACGGTTGGCGCCGGCAGCCCCCTTGTAGGTGTTGTAGACACCATAGGCGGTGAAATATTTGTACAAGCCCTTGTAGTCGAAGGCACTGCGCGGCGTCATGTCGATGACCGCGCCGATCGCCCCGCCATCCTGCTCGGCGGTAAACGTCTTGTAGATATCGTCCTCGCCCGTCAATTCTCCGGGTATGTTCTGAAGATTGACGCGGCGTGTCCCGCCGCCATTGTCCCCGATCGTCGCCAGCGTGATTCCGTTCAGCGTCGTCTGGTTCAGGTCGGGTGAAATACCCCGCACACTCACGAAACGCGGCTGGTCGCCGTCCTGAATACCCGTCACACCGGGCAGCAGAACCAGCAGGTCGGCGACCGAGGACGCCCCGCCACCCAGGCTCGACGTATCGTTATAAGCGATGCTGTCGACAAGAACGTCCGAATTCCGCTTCCTGGTCACGACCGAACGGTGGCCGATCACGTCGAGCTGTTCTTCATCGCGCACATGAGACACCGCCTTCGGTGCCACAGGCTTCCGGCGGATCACCGCATCACGGCCGTTGAACTCGCCGACGACCAGCGCCGAACCCGCCAGCATGGCCGACAGCGCGGCCCTGTCATCCATGAGGCCCTTTACGGCATGCACTCTGATATTTTCCGCGTTCTGCCCGTTCGCAATCACGCCGATTCCGGTGGCCTTCTGATAGAGGGCGAGCGCGGCGGGCAGGCTCGTCGCCGGGATATCGAAAACATGCGTCGCAGCCAGCACCGGATGTGACGATATCGTTGTACCAAGCAGAAGCCCCGAAACCAGGACACTCGAACGACGCATTGCGATGGAACCTCCGGCAGAAAAGAGCGTGCATGCAGGAAGACGCGCACCGGCCCCACATCCCCTCCCCGCGGTTCCCCGCAAATTCGTTAAAGATTCGCGTCTTCAATATTTCATTTTTATTACACGCATTACGAAACGAACAGAAAAGCGCCACTGACACACATTTCCCTCCGCCTCCCCCATGCCATGCGGATCAAGATCATCCCCGGGCGCTCTTTACGCCATCGCATGATGCTGTCACGACACCGGGCGTCTTCATCAGGGGAAGTCCGAATCACCGTGCGCGCAGACAGCGGAAACCATGCCGGCGAAACGCGGCCCGACCTTCCCGACGACAGCCGGCTCTCCTGGATCGTCGACGATGTCCTGCCGCACGAAGGCGCGATCCGGCGATGGCTGCGGCGCTTCCCGCTGGTCGGCACAAGCGCCGAGGACATCATCCAGGAATGCTATGCCCGCCTCTGCGCCTCCAATCCGGGGGACATCCGCGACGGGCGTTCCCTCTTCTTCCACTGCGCCCGCAACCTGGTGATCGAATTGGCACGCAGGGCGAATATCCATTACCTGGACCGCGACCTGGACTGGGACACAGCCGATATCGCGGACGCCGCCCCCTCGCCGGAACGGATCGCCGCGGGCCGGCAGGAAATGGACCATCTCAAGGCGGGCATGCTCAAGCTGCCGGCGCTCTGCCGCGATGTATTCGTTCTAAAAAAGATATACGGTTTGACCTATACGCAGATTGCACAAAAACTTCGGATTTCGGAACGTTCGGTAGAACGACAGATTGCCAACGGCCTGGCCCGCCTCGCGTCCCACGCCGGCAGCGATCGACGTATCGAAAGAGCGCCCGAAGCGGTCCGGCGCAAGCCGATCTCCCTGCCCGACAGCAAACGCCAGGCAGGTGATCGCCAGTGAGCGAAGAGAGCGGGCCACCAGAATGCCCCCGACCCGACGCACGGACCGAACAGGCGGGGCGCTGGGTCGCGGCCCAGGATCGCGGGCACCTGTCGCCATCCGAACAGGCACGCTTCGACAGGTGGCTGAAGCATGACAGCCGCAATGTCGGCGCCTATGTCCGCGCCCAGGCCATCTACCGCGCACTGAACTACACGACGGCCGAAGCGCCCCTCCTGCGGGAGGTCGCGCGGCCACGCGCCCCGACCGTCGGCCGACGGCACCTATTCGCCGGCGCCGCGGCCGCCTGCGCCGCCGGCCTCGTCGCCGGGGCCATCCCGCCCGACCGCGTCACGCTGCTGCGCCGCGAGCAGGAATCGCCCAGGCGCTACGCGTGGCAGGATGCCATCGTCACGCTGGATGCGCTCTCGGCCGCGTACGTGCCCGCTTCCGCGCGCACCGGGCGGGGCATCCGCGTGCTGTCGGGGCGCATCGGCGTGCAGGCGGCGCGGGCGACGGCGCGCGTCTCGGTGGGGCGGTTCGTGTTCCAGGCAGCCGATGCCGATTTCGACCTGGCGCTCGACGCCGCACGCCCCACCCTGGTCGCCTATCGGGGGGCCATCGGCGTTTCCGACGGCAGCCTGCACACGGTGCTGCAAGGGCCGGCGATCTATCACCTGCCCGGCGACGACGCGCCCGATCAGACGACGTTCATCCCCCACCCGCTCTCCGTAACCGGGATTCTGAGCAGCCGCGCGTGGCGCGAGGCCCAGGCGGTTCTCAGCAATACGCCCGTCGCCGAGGCCGCCGCCCAGTTCAGCCGCTATTCCCGCACCAGGATCGAAATCACGAACGACCGCATTGCCCGCAACCGCGTCACGGGCAGCTTCGATCTGCTGCGCCCCGCCGATTTCGCCCGCTCCGTGCAAAGGCTCCTTGGCTGCCACCTCTCGGAATCGGGCGGCCGTCTGATCCTGTCCTAGCAGGCTGTCGGGTTGGACGCTGCGGTCGTGATGAGTGACGAAGACACCGGCGTTTACGCGGCGGTCAGTCGGGCGATCCTGCGGCAATTGTATGCGAGGACGACGAGGGCTTTTGCCGGGTCCTTTTGGAGCCTGGTCTTCATATCCAGACGCCAGCGTTCGGTGATCCGACGCGGTTCATTGGGTGGCGGCTCTGGCCGGAAATCATAAGAGCGCCGATCCATGGGGCGTCCGATGGCAACCAGCGGGTCCACGCCCCTGGCCTGCAATGTTTCGACGACCTTGCGACTGGCGAAGCCCGTATCGGCGAGGACGGTTCGCGGCAGACCGATCCTTCCCTCCATTGACCTTACCCCCTGGCACGAACCGGAAACTCCAGGGTCAAGGAATATGCGGGAGCTTATAACTTCTGAAGACGAACCACGTCCCGCGATAAGCCGACATACTGCATTCCTGAAGAGTTTCGGGCGCCGTAAGGCGTACGAAAGTCGGGGAGGAC
>NZ_JBDNXE010000053.1:19181-26882 GCF_047721585.1 Gluconacetobacter sp. | reverse complement strand
CCTGGGGGCGGGCAGGGGGGTGCCAGGTGTCTGCGTCCATCGGAATGTCGCGCGTCCATCTTACAGTGATACGTGATTTTTCGATCCTGCACGACAGGATGTTAATATTTTGGGAAGGTCTGTGCGCTTACATGATCCCGATCATTCCAGGCGCACATCGTCATGTGATGCGGCTTCGGATCGGTTCGTAATGGCTGATGACGTGTTGTCGTCCGGCCAAGCAATATCGGGGAGCGGGCTGTGGCGATTGTAACCGTGATGGGTGCCGCGGGCACAAATGTGAACGTGACGGTCGATGGCGGCGACACGCTTGCCTTGGCCAATGCCTATGCGAAGACTTTGCGGGAGAGCGCCGCGGGGAAAAGCTTTTCTACATTACAGAATGGCTTTAATTCCGCCAGCGTCGGCAGCTCGGTCGGGGTGATCACGGTCGGCGGCGCCTATGCGCTGGATGGGGCCTACGTCAACATCGTGGCCGGTGCGCTGTCGGGTGGCGCGTTGGATTCCGTGCTGACGGCGCCGGTGGCGATCGACGCGCATGAGGTCACGACGCCGGTGGATGTCATCTCCGGCACGCTGGGGGGGACGACCTTCCTGGGTGGTGCGGCCGGGGGCAGCTTCCTGGCGACGGCCGGCGACAACGTCTTTATTGGTGGGAACGGCAGCTTTACCATCAATATGGGCGCGGGCAATGACCTGGTCGTGACCGATCATGGCAACGATACCGTCAATGCCGGCAGTGGCGCGAACCGGATCTTCCTGGGAGATGGATCGAATTCCGTCAATTCGATGGGGACGGATACCATTGTCGGGACAATGGGCACCCAGTCGGTGACGATCAATGCCGGCAGTTCGCTGGTGCTGCTGGGCGACAATGCGACCGTCGTGGACAAGGCGTCCCACAGCATCGTCTCGGTGGGTGGCGGCAGCACCGTGTCCGGCGGAGCGCAGGACATGGTGTCGTTCACCGGGACGTCGGGCACGATCGCGGGCGCGGTCTCCGATACGATTTCGGCGGCTGGAAACCTTCAGGTTGCGGAAGGCGTCGGCAATACGATCAGCGTGACCGGCAGCCTGACCTTCCTGAACGGCACGGGCATGACCAGCGTGGTGGCGGGGCAATCCACCATCTTCGGCGCGGCGGGCCTGACCATGACGCTGGGGGCGTCCGGGCCGACCCTGTTCGTGGCCAATGAAGGAAACGAAACCCTGGACGGTGCGCAGGCGAGCAGCCCGCTGCATGCTTTCGCCGATGGCGGCAACGTGACGTTTATCGGCGGGTCGGGCAACGATACGCTGGTGGGCGGCACCGGCAGCGCGACCATGACGGGCGGCAGTGGCGACAACCTGTTCGCCTTCACCAACGGCCCCAGCAGCGGCGGGGACAACGTCATCACCGATTTCGGCAGTGCGGCGGGGAACATGGTCGCGCTGTATCAATATGGTTATCAGAACAACAATCAGTTGCAGACCATTCTTTCCGCCGCCACCATCGCGGGCGGAAACAGCACCATCCAGTTGACCGACAACACGCGGATTACGTTCGTCGGGATTACGGACCTGAAGACCAGCGACTTCACCCTGAGCTGATCGCGGCGCGTGGACGGCTCCGCTTCCAGCCTGCCTCTCGCCGGCGACCGGGGCATCGGGCAGGCCGGCATGCGGCTTCAGGCGGTTCGCGCGGCGGATTTGCGGGCGGAACTCGACCAGTTGCGCCATCTGATGGCGATGCAGGATCGGGCGCTGACCGGCCGTTTTCTGCGGGTGGCGCGGATGATCCGGGCGGCTACGCGCGGGCGCGATCCGTTCGGCCGCCCGCTGACCGAAGCGATCGTGCGGCTGTGGGGCCGGATCGGGCGTGACGGGGTTGGGCCGGCGCTTGGATATGTCGGGCGCGCGCTTTTTCCGCGCGGGGAGGTTGGGCCGGCAGGGGCGCGGGACGGCGACGCGGCGTTGCCGGTGGCGCCGGTCGCGTGGACGCCCATGATCCTGATCATCGCGGAACTCAGCCTGAGCCAGTGTGCGAAATATCGTGTCTGGCAGCGGGTGGAGCAGATGCGTCTGCTGGGCTGGGACTGCCGGGTGGTGGATTGGCGGCATACGGCCGATGCGCTGGGCGCGTTGCAGTTCTGTTCCGGCGTGGTGTTCTATCGTGTGCCGGCTTTCGCCTCGGTCCAGGTCATGCTGGAGGAGGCGCGGCGTCTGGCTGTTCCCTCCTGGTGGGAAGTCGATGATCTGATCTTCGACCGTGACCTTTATGCCCGCAACGGCAATCTTGCGATGCTGACGAAACAGGAGCGCGCGCGGCTGCTGTTCGGGGCGGGACTGTTCCGTGCCTGCATGCTGGGGTGCCGCCGGGGCATTGCCTCCACGCCCGTCCTGGCGCAGGTGATGCGGGATGCCGGGGTGGGGGAAGTCGGGGTTATCGAGAACGCGCTTGATGCGGAAACGATGGATGCGGCCCGTTCCGCGCGGCTGAGCCTGCCGCTGCGGGCGGAGGCGGAGGGTGATGGGCCGGTCGTCGTGATCTACGGGTCGGGCACCCGTACGCATGATGCCGATTTTCTTGCCGCGGCGCCTGGGCTGATGGCGGCGATGGCGGAAAATCCCCGGCTGGTGCTGTGGATTGTCGGGGAACTGGCGCTGCCGCCCGCCATGCGGGCGATGGGCGAGCGGGTGGTGGTTCTGGCCGGACGGTCCTATGCGGATTATCTGGCGCTGATGGCGCGCGCGGATATCGCGATCGCGCCGTTGGAAGACAGCGTCTTCAATGATGCCAAGAGCAATATCAAATATCTGGAAGCCGCCGCGGTGGGCGTGCCGCTGGTCTGTTCGCCCCGGCGGGCTTTTGCCGATGTGATCGTTGATGGGCAGACCGGCTTGCTGGCCAGGACGGATGCGGAGTGGACGCGCGCGATACTGGCGCTGGCGGCGGATGGGGCGTTGCGGCGGGAGGTGGGCGCGCGGGCGCGTGGCGATGTCGGTGCGCGCTATGCCCCCGCGCGCGTGGCGGAGACCCAGTTGCGGGCCGTGTTCGGCGCCCCGCCGCCGGTTGTGCAGGACGGGCGGCTGCGTGTGCTGTGCGTGAATGTCTATTACCCGCCACGGGCTTTCGGCGGGGCCACGCATGTCGCCGTGGAGATGGTCGAGCGGCTGCGGGCCAGCGGCCGGGTCGCGTTGTCGGTTTTCACCACGCGGCCGGGGGGTGTGTACGATCCCGATCGTCCGGCGGCGGCGATGCGGTACGACCAGGACGGCGTGCCGGTGGTGGCGGTGGACCTGCCGCCCACGGCGGACCCGATCATGATGTTTCATCATCCGGCGGCTGCCGCGCTGTTCGCGCAGCATGTCGCGGCATTCCGGCCCGATGTGGTCCATTTTCATGCCACCCAGGGGTTGGGCGTGGGGCTGGTCGATGTGTGCCGGGAGAGGAATATTCCTTATGTAATCACGCTTCATGATGCCTGGTGGCTGTGCGACAGGCAGTTCATGGTGCGTGAGGACGGGCGCTTCTGCGGGCAGAAGCGCATCGACCTGCGTGCCTGCCAGCGATGCCGGCCGGATGCGCGGCATCTGGAAGATCGCGCGGCGTTGGCGGGTGCCGCCCTGCGGGATGCCGCCCTTCTGCTCAGCCCGAGTGCCACGCATCGGGACCTGCATCTGGCCAACGGTGTCGATCCTGCGCGGATCGTCGTGCATCGCAACGGCTTCCGCTGGCCCGTGACGCCCAGGACGCGGCGGCCGGAGGGGGCGCCGCTGCGGTTCGGGTATGTCGGAGGGGTCGAGGCGGTGAAGGGGTATCCGCTGGTTCGCGCGGCGTTCGAGGCCCTGGAGCGTGGAGACTGGGTGTTGCGGCTGGTGGACGGCAAGACGGTGCTGGGCATGAACACCGTCGAAATGTCCGACTGGCGGGTGCGGGGCACCGTCGAGGTGATGCCGGCTTATGACAGTGCGACGATCGACGCTTTTTTCGACTCCATCGATGTGCTGCTGTTTCCGTCAAGCTGGCCCGAGAGCTATGGCCTGACGGTGCGTGAGGCGCTGGCCCGCGATGTCTGGGTGATCGCGTCGGCGCCGGGCGGGCAGGCGGAAGACATCGTTGCCGGCGTGAACGGGACATTGATCGGGCTGACGGCCGATGTGGACGCGCTTGTGGCGGCGGTGACGGAGCTTCTGGACCGGCCGGACCGGCTGGCGGGGCATGTCAATCCCTGCAAGAGCCAACTGGTTACGTGGCAGCAGCAGGCGGTGACGTTGCTGGAACTGTTGCGGACCGCCGCCAACGCATGGCCCGCAGGATTGCCGGCCGGTCGCGGCTGATCAGGAGAAACAGCAGCCGGATTTTCCAGCCGGCCATGGCGGCGGACGCGGGGCGGCCGCGCAGGGCGTCGTCGATCCAGGCGGCCGGAAAATGATCGCGCGTTGCCAGGAGGTCGCGCCATGCGCCGATCCAGCCGATGCCGCAGGGATTGTCGCGCAGAAGTTCGATCTTGATGAAGGGGCAGTCGGGCGAACGCGCGATCGACAGCCAGTCGACATGCATCGGATTGACGGGAACGAGGCGGCGCGGCCCTCTTGCATCGTCTCTCCAGGCTGCGGCAACGCGCAGGCCCGCCGCGCGGATGGCCGTGCCCAGGCCCAGTTCGCCGTGCAGGATGATTTCCGGTTTGGTCATCTCGGTGAACGGGAGGGCCAGCACGCGCTGGACCGCCGGGTGGGCGAGCGCGTCGGCGCTGAAGCACAGGAACCACGATTGCAGATGCCAGACGGGATGGCGGGATTCGACCAGGCCCCAGACATCGGCGGGGCGTGCCATGATCCGCTCCAGGATCGGTGCCAGAGGATTCAGCGGGCCGAATACGCTGTCATTCGCGAACAGGACCCTGTCGGCGCCCCTGGCGCAGCCGGCGGACAGAAGATGCTGCCAGGCGCCGAAATCCAGGCCGCGATTGGGCCGTGTATGTGGGACGATGCCGTGATCGGCGCAGAAACGGGCGATATCGGGTGCGATATGGTGAGCGCCCGAGAGTGCGAGATGCACCGTCATGCCGCAGGCGGCGAGTTCGGCCAGATAATGACGGGTGTGGGCGCGCAGCAGGCCCGCCGGATCGTACTGTGCGAACAGGCAGGTGATGCGGGGCCGGGTCATCGGACGAAAAGCGGTGCGCGTCCGTTATCATTCACCGTCTGTTGTCCAGTTTTCCGCGAAATCGGGCAGTTTCGGGAAGGGGTGGCTATTTCGCTGTTCATGTCAGCAAGAATCTCCATGCATTGAAGAATTTTGTGGCATAAGGTTTAACAGCGCGCTAAAAGCCGCGACCGCTGTTTCGGAGCGTCGCAACGGTTTCGGCCCGTCGCGGATGTATTTCCAGGACCTGGCAGGAGAAGAGAGAGCACATGAGCAAAGCCTTTATTGCAGCCGTTATTCAGGATTCGATCGACTGCACCGGCGTCGCCGCCAACCAGGCCGCGTCCGACCTGATGGCTGCCATCGTCAAGGAACTGAAGAAGGAAGGCGGATTCACCCTGCCGTCTTTCGGGACGTTCACGGTCAAGAAGACCAAGGCCCGCAAGGCGTTGAACCCCCGCACCGGCGAGCCGGTGAAGGTGAAGGCCGGCAAGACCGTTCGTTTCAAGGCCAGTCCGAACCTCAAGAAGGCGGTCTGATCCGTCTGGGCCATGGCTGCCAGCGGCCGTGGCCCGCCCCCGTGACGCGGGTGTGACCCCCGCGACGCGGATGTGGCAAAGACTGCTTTCGCCGGGTGATCGGGGAAAGTGTGCCGGGTCTGTTCTGCAGATATCCGGTATCGACGCGGCGATGGCGTCGCCTGTGCCGGACGTGGCCGTGATGACGGTCTGCCGGGAACGATTCTGGAAATTTCGAGCCTATGTCTTCCTGATTGTGAAATCGGGATGCGCGGCTGGTTGCTGTCCCGGTCAGGAACAGGAATGGCGGGGTGACGACCTGATTGCGCGGGCGATCGTTCCATATCATGTTTCTTTTCAGAAACAATATGATAGGGCTGTGTTTCTGGCGTGGAGAGGCCCTGTGCGGAGGCGTCCGCCCGTGTCTTCACCGGGAAGGGGCCGGCAGGGGCTGGGCTCTTATAGAGTCGGTTTGGCTGGGGCGGGAGGACTCGAACCTCCGAATGGCGGAATCAAAATCCGCTGCCTTACCACTTGGCTACGCCCCATTGGACCGGATCGTGTCGGCCTCGTCCTTCTAGAGGGAAGGATGGGGCCGCGTAAAGAGGGTTCCTGCGTCGGGTGTTACAGTTGGTCCGACAGAGGATCGAGCGGCAGGTCGATCGAGGGGTCGATCGGGTCCATGCTCTGCCCGGTCTCCGCCGTGGCGGCGCCGCGCCGTGCGAGCATGGTGCCCAGGCGGCCGGCGCGGTCCAGCGCCTGGTCGAGGGCGGCCATGGTGCGCGACATGTCTTCGGTGTCGTCGCGCTCCCACGCCCGCATCGTGTAGGCCCAGACGCCGATCAGGCCCTGGAGGCGCAGGACGCCGGCGGGGCCGGAGAGGTCGAGGCCCGCGGCGCCGGCCATCCAGCGCATGCTCTCCGCCGTCGTGGCACCCAGGAACAGGGCCAGCGCGGGATCGAACGGCAGGGCGCGCATGACGGCGCGAACGCCCTCGCGATATTGTTGCAGGACGTCGAAACGGCGCATCAGCACGTCGAACAATTGTTCGCGCACCGTGCCGGTGCTGCCGTCATCGACCAGGGCCGATTCATCGGCCAGCCGGCCCAGTTTCAGCAGGATGGCGGTCTTGACCGGAAAGCGGCGCCGGGCCTCGTCCAGCGGCACGCCGGCGTCGCGCGCGGCGTCGACGACGGTCAGCCGCCCCCAACCGTAAAGTGCGGCGCGCTCCATGGCGGCGCGAAGCAGGGCATCGTCGAACTGATCGTTATCCATAAGCTTTCTGACGGTCATCTGGTCTGTGGCCCGATCCGGCCGATCCGGAAGGCTTGGTCTTCATTGCGGTTAAATTACGGCGCAGGGGCGTGCAAGTTCGTCGCTCAGGATGCCAGTTCGTGCGCGCGGTGGGCGGCGGCGGCGATTGCCGCCTCCATTTCCGCCGGCCAGGCCGACGGCGCCATCAGGACATCCAGCGCCTTTTGGGTCGTGCCGCCGGGGCTGGTGACGCGGCGGCGCAGTTCCGCCGCGTCGACACCCGACTGTTCCATCAGCGCGCCGGCGCCCGAGACGGTGCGCCGGGCGATCTGCCTGGCCAGGCCGGCCGGCAGGCCCTGGGCGATGCCGGCCTGTTCCATCAGTTCGGCCAGCAGGAAGACATAGGCGGGGCCGCTGCCCGAGACGGCGGTGACGGCGTCCATCTGCCGCTCTTCCGCCACCCAGGCCACGTCGCCCACCGCCGAGAGCAGGCGGGTGCAGAGGGCGCGGTCGGCCTCGGTCGCGGCGGGGGGGGCGAAGCAGACGGTCATGCCCTGGCCGACGGCGCTGGGCGTGTTGGGCATGGCGCGGATGACGGTCGCGCCGGGGGCGCCGGCGGCGGCGAGGGCGGCGGTGAGGCCGCCGACCGTCTTGCCGGCCATGACCGACAGGACCGGCGCGTGGCGGGCGAAACGCGCGATGGACGGCAGGATGTCCGCCGCCTTCTGCGGTTTCGTCGCCAGGACGATCAGGGCGGGGGTGAAATCGTCCGGCAGGTCGGCGGCCTGCCGGCCGCCCGTG
>NZ_JBDNXE010000053.1:0-19171 GCF_047721585.1 Gluconacetobacter sp. | reverse complement strand
GGGGTCGACCCGCGGCGGGCTGCGGCGCGGGCCGCCGGACGACCGTGTGCGGGGCGGGAATGTCGTCGCGGTGCCGGTCGAGGATGACGGACGGGGCCAGCCCGTCCGCCTGCCAGCCGGCCAGCATCGCCCCGCCCATCTGCCCGCATCCGACCAGCAGCAGCGGGGGGAGCGGGGCGGGCGGAGTCTTTTCGTCGGTCATGCTTCGCCTGCGCAGTCGAGCATGGCGGCTTCCAGCGCCTCGGTGGGGGTTTTGCCGCCCCACAGGACGAACTGGAAGGCGGGATAGAAGCGCTCGCATTCCGTGATGGCGATGTCGATCATGTCTTCCAGGCTTTCCATCGATGCGCCGGGGGCGCCGCGCAGCAGGACGGCGTGACGAAACAGCGGCATGCCGCTTTCCAGATCCATGCCGAAATGGCCGATCCACAACCGCTCGTTGGCCAGGGCCACCAGTTCGAACAGCGCGCGGCGCTGCTGGTGAGGCACCTTGAGATCGAACGTGCAGGTGAAGTGCATCGCGCTGACTTCGCGCGACCAGGAGAAATACAGACCGTAGTCGCACCATTTCCCTGGGGCCTCGGCGGCCATTTCCGAATCGTTGCGGCGTTCGAACGCCCATTCGTATCCGCCGACGATCTGTTCCATCAGATCGAGCGGGTTGGCGTCGTGCTTGGAAGTGGAGATGGAGAGGGCAGGCATGTGGGACTCCCCTAGGCCGTGGAGGGAGGGGGCCGGCGTCGTGCGTCGGACCCCGAACGTCTGCAAACCGGACCATGTGTCATTCCCGCCACGGGTGGGAATGTGGTCACACCCCAACCCTATGGGCGGTCTGGCCATGCTGGCAAGCGCGGGCGTATGCGTGCGGGCGATCGAGACGAAAAAATGCGCGTTCAGGCGTAATTGCTGAACGACCCGCCCGGCGGCTCGGGGGCCGGAAACGGCTCGTTGGGGGCGATGACGGCTTCCAGCGTGGCGATTCGTGCTTCCAGCGCGGCCAGCCGGGCGTCGGACTCTTCCTGCGCGGCGCGGGCGCGGGCGGCGAGTTCGCGTACGACCTCGAATTCCTCGCGCCGGACGAGGTTCAGCGACGACAGGGCTTCGTCGACCCGCACGCGGACGATGGCGCCGACCTCCTCGCGCACGCCTGCCAGGGCCGAGAGCGCGCCGCCGGCGACACCGGCGAGATCATCAAAAAAGCGTGGCCTGTCGGACATGGCGGGTCCTCCTATGTTCACTGCCGGGTCTGTGCCCGCACCCGCCGGAGGGAGCGCGGACCGAGGGATCGCATGCGCAGCATATAGACAGTCCGGTGCCGCAAGGCCATCCGGCAATGCGAAAGGCGGGCTTGCGGCGCGGGGGCCGGGGCGGATTGAGACTGTCCATCGGAGTGTCGGAGAGGCTGTCTGCAATCCGCGCTGGCGGCGATCCGAAGCGTAGTCCGGACAGCCTCTTCGAACGTGGCGCGATCTGTTTTATAGAGACGGCATGATCATCATCACCGGTGGAGCCGGTTTCATCGGCTCATGTCTACAGGCGGCGCTTCGGGCGCGGGGCGAGGAGACGGTGATCGTCGACTGGCTGGGAACGGACGACAAATGGCGCAATGTGGCGCGCCATGCGCCCGATCGGCTGGTGGCCCCCGAGGCGCTGGACGCCTTTCTGGACAGCCGGCCCGACGTGTCCGCCGTGCTGCATATGGGGGCGATCAGCGAGACCACCGCCCGCGACGGCGATCTGGTCTGGCGTACCAATGTCGATCTGTCGACGCGGCTGTGGCAGTGGTGCGCGCGGGAAGGGGTGCGGTTCATCTATGCGTCCTCGGCCGCCACCTATGGCGCGGCCGACCGGCCGGAGCAGTTTTCCGACGATCCGGCGGGGCTGGAGGCGTTGCGGCCGCTGAACCTGTATGGCTGGTCGAAACATGTGTTCGACCGCCACGTGCAGGCGTGGACGGCCGGAAACGAGCCCGCGCCGGCGCAGTGGGCCGGGCTGAAATTCTTCAATGTCTATGGGCCGAACGAATACCATAAGGGTGGCATGGTCTCGGTCGTGAAGGTGAAATACGACGAGCTGATGCGCGGCGGGCCGGCCACGCTGTTCCGCTCTAACGTGCCCGGCCTGGCGGACGGGGCGCAGGCACGCGACTTCATCTGGGTGGGGGATGTGGTCAACGTCATGCTGTGGCTGCTGGACAATCCGCATGTCGGCGGGCTGTTCAATTGCGGTACCGGGGTGGCGCGGACCTATCTGGACCTGGCCCATGCGGTGTGCGACGCGGCCGGCGTGGCCCGGCAGGTCGCATTCGTGGACATGCCCGAGGCGCTGCGCGGCCATTATCAATCCTATACCTGTGCCGACATGACGCGGCTGCGCGCGGCGGGATATATTCGGCCGTTTACGTCGCTGGAGGACGGGGTCCGCCGCTACGTGCATGATTACCTCGCCACCGCCGACGCCTATCTGTGACGCTCGCCCGGTTCCTGCCCCCCTCGACGTCGAAGGACGCCGCATGTTGCCTGTACTGATCTTTCCGCAATTCGATCCGGTCATGGTGCATGTGGGGCCGCTGGCCATCCGCTGGTACGCCATGGCCTATATCACCGCGCTGCTGGTGGGATGGCGGCTGGTGCGCCATCTGGTCACGCTGACGCCGCGCGCCGGTACGCCCGAGCAGGTGGATGATTTCCTGACCTGGGCCACGCTGGGCGTCGTGCTCGGTGGGCGGCTGGGCTACATCCTGTTCTATCAGCCGCAGGTCTATCTGGCGCATCCGCTGGCCGCGTTGCAGGTGTGGCATGGCGGGATGTCGTTCCATGGCGGGGCGCTGGGGGTGGTGGCGGCGCTGGCGCTGTTCGCCCGGCACAACGGGCTGAGTTTCCTGGCCTTTTCCGACCGGGTGACCATCGTGGTGCCGATGGGGCTGGGATTGGGCCGGATCGCGAACTTCATCAACGGGGAATTGTGGGGGCGGGCCGCGCCGGCCGATCTGCCGTGGGCGATGATCTTTCCGCAGGCGGGGCCGGAGCCGCGTCATCCTTCCGAACTCTATGAGGCGTTGCTGGAAGGCGCGGTGCTGTTCACCGTCATGTGGCTGGTGGCGCGCCACGAGCGGATTCGCGAGCGGCCGGGCTTTCTGGCCGGGCTGTTCCTGTTCGGCTATGCGCTGGCGCGCAGCTTCTGCGAGTTTTTCCGCGAGCCGGACGCTTTTATCGGGTTCCTGCCGTTCGGGACCACGATGGGGCAGCTTCTGTGCATTCCGATGGCGATTGCCGGTGCCGGGCTGATGGCGCAGGCGATGCTGAAGCCGCCCTGCCCGGTCCTGATGCCGGCCGAGGCCGTGAAAGGCGAGCATTCGTGAGCGGTGCCGCGCCGGAACGGCTGGACCGGTTCATGGCGCGGGCCAATGCGGCCTATTATGCCGGGCGGGACCCGTTTGCGGACTTCATCACCGCGCCCGAGATTTCGCAGATGTTCGGCGAGATTCTCGGGGCGTGGGTGGCCGTGACCTGGCAGGGGATGGGACGGCCCGATCCGTTCATCCTCGCCGAGGCCGGGCCGGGGCGCGGGACGCTGATGGCCGACATGACGCGGTTGCTGGCGCGGGTGGCGCCCGATTGCCATGGCGCGGCGCGCGTGCATCTGGTCGAGACCTCGCCCCGTCTGCGCGACGTGCAGCGTGCGGCGCTGGCGGGACGGACGGCGCATCCGGTGGCGTGGCATGAGACGATCGCGGCGCTGCCCGACGGGCCGATGATCCTGCTGGCCAATGAATTTCTCGATGCCTTGCCGATCCGGCAGTTCGTGCGGACCGAGGCGGGCTGGGACGAGCGGTTCGTGGATGGAGTGGGGTTCGTGACGCTGCCGGCGGTGGACCTGCCGGAAGGGCCGTTCGACCGGCCGGTGCCCGAGGGCGAGATCCTGGAGTGCTGCCCCGACGCGCTGGGTGTGGCGCGGCTGGTGGCGGCTCGGTTCGCCCGGTCGGTCGGTACGGCTTTGTTCATTGATTATGGGTATGACGGCGCGTTGTGGGGCGACACATTGCAGGCGCTGCGCGATGGCCAGCCGGCCTGGCCGCTGGCCGATCCGGGACTGGCCGACCTGACGGCGCATGTTGATTTTGCGGCTTTCGCGCGTGCGGCAACGGGGGCGGCGTGTCATGGCAGCGTGACGCAGGGGGCGCTGCTGGCGGAACTGGGTCTTTTCGCGCGGGCCGGACAACTGGCGCGCAACCGGTCGCCGGTCGAAGCCCACGCTATTCAGGATGCCGCCCAGCGGCTGGCGGCGCCGGACCGGATGGGGCGGCTGTTCAGGGCGCTGGCGGTGACATCGCCGGGATTGCCGGTGCCGCCGGGTTTTGCCGTCGCGCCCGCCGGCGGGGACGCACGGTGAGGAGGGAGGACGCCATGAGCCATGAGGATATCGTGCGGGAGGCCGGGACGATTCCGCCGGCTGCGATCCTGCGCCATGGGCTGCTGGATGGCGTGCCGCATGGATTCTTTACCCGGCAGGGCGGGGTGTCGCAGGGGCCTTATGCCAGCCTGAACTGCTCGACCCGTTCGGGTGACGATCCGGCGGCGCTGGCGGAAAACCGGCGGCGGGTGGCGCGGGCCATCGGCGTGGCGCCGGCGAATCTGCTGGGCGTGACGCAGGTGCATGGCGATGGGGTGGTGACAGTGACGGCGCCCTGGCCCGTCGGGCAGGGGGCGGCGGCCGATGCGATGGTGACCGATCGACCGGGGCTGGCGCTGGGCGTGATTACCGCCGATTGCGGGCCGGTACTGTTTGCCTCGGCGGACGGTCGGGTGGTGGGGGCGGCGCATGCCGGCTGGCGCGGGGCCGTGGGCGGCGTGCTGGAAGCCACGCTGGCTTCCATGGCGGCGCTGGGGACGGCGGCCGCGCAGGTGCGGGCGGTGGTCGGCCCCTGCATCGGGCTGGATAGTTACGAGGTGGGGGGCGACATGCGCGCGCAGGCGCTGGCGGCCGATCCGGCGGCGGACGCGTTCTTTCATGCCGGTCGGCGGGTGGAGCATTTCCAGTTCGATCTGGCGGGGTATTGCGTGGCGCGCCTGCGGGGAGCGGGGGTCGGCGAGGCGGTGGCCCTGGGGGTCGATACGCTGGCCGACGCGGCACGGTTCTTCAGCCATCGGCGCCGGACGCTGGCGGGGGGCGGGCCGATCGGGCACCAGATTTCGGTCATCGCGCCGGCTGGTGCTACAGGTCTGGCATGATTTGCGTGTTTCCCCTCCGTCGTCTCGCCGGGCTGGCCGGTGCGGCCGGTCTGCTGCTCCTGTCCGGGTGTCTGGACGTGCCGCATCCGTTTCGCGATCCGGGGCAGGTCGGGCGGTCGCTGGCCCGGAATGCACCGCCCGCGCGGCTGGCGATTCCGCTGCCGGCGGCGGCGTTGCTGACCGATGCGGCGGCGCGCGAGTGGAGCCGCGACATGGCCGCCGCCCTGCTGGAACAGACCGTGCCGGCGATGGCCCAGCCCGTGCGTCCCGGCGACTGGTGGTTGCGGCTGGGCGCGGAGACGCGGGGCGGGATGGTGGTGCCGACCTACAGCATCATGACGCCGGCCGGCGTGGTGCGGAACGCGGGTGAGGGGGTGGGGGTGCCCGCTGCCGCCTGGGCTGCCGGCGACGTGGAGGCGCTGCGCGGGTCGGCGCGCCAGCTTGCGCTGGCGATCGCGGGGGCGCTGACGGGGATTCAGGCCGACCAGATGGCGCTGGACCCGCACAGCCTGAAGCATCGTGCGGCGCGGGTCTATTTCTCCGGGGTGAAAGGGGCGCCGGGGGACGGGAATGTGGCGCTGGCCCAGGCGTTCGTGGGCGCGCTGCGGGATGCCGAGGATGCGGTGCAGGACAATCCGCGCGATGCCGATTTTACCGTCTCGTGCGTGGTGACGGTCAGCGAGGTCATTCCCGGCGGTTCCGGCCATCCGCAGCAGCATCTGCAACTGGTCTGGCGGGTGGTGGATGCGCAGGGCAAGGAATCGGGGGCGGCCACGCAGCTTCACGATATCGACGCCCATTCGCTGGACGGCCATTGGGGCGAGGTCGCGCTGGCCGCCGCGCAGGAGGCGGCGGGTGGGGTGCGGCAGGTGATCTCGCGCTATTCGGGGCGGGACAATGCGCCGTTGCCGCCGCCTGCCGGGACGCAGGCGGGGGCGCCTTCTGTGGCGAAGGGGCAACGGTCGGGCTGATCCCGCGCCTGCGGCATGGCCGGCATGCGTGATCGATACGCGAGACGGATGACAGGACGGGGCGCGGTTGCTAGAACCCGCGCGCCAGCCATGAGTGCGCCTTCCGGGAGCGTTGCCAGATGAAGATCGTCGCCTGTAACAGCAATTTGCCCCTGGCCGAGAAGGTGGCGGCGGAATTGCGGATGCCGCTGTGCAACGCTTCGGTCCGGCGTTTCGCGGACATGGAAGTCTTCGTCGAGATCCATGAGAACGTGCGCGGCGAGGATGTGTTCGTCATCCAGAGCACCTGCTCGCCGACCAATGACAACCTGATGGAACTGCTGATCATGCTCGATGCGCTGCGTCGCGCATCGGCCCGTCGGGCCACGGCGGTGATACCCTATTTCGGCTATGCGCGGCAGGATCGTAAATCCGGCTCGCGTACGCCGATCAGCGCCAAGCTGGTGGCCAACCTGCTGGTCGAGGCCGGGGTAAATCGCGTCCTGACGATGGATCTGCATGCGATGCAGATCCAGGGATTCTTCGATATTCCGGTGGACAATCTTTACGCTGCGCCGCTGTTT
Organism: Gluconacetobacter sp.; assembly: GCF_047721585.1. NCBI lineage: Bacteria > Pseudomonadati > Pseudomonadota > Alphaproteobacteria > Acetobacterales > Acetobacteraceae > Gluconacetobacter > Gluconacetobacter sp. The sequence goes on along the minus strand of NZ_JBDNXE010000053.1, from coordinate 12,406 downwards.
ACGCGCGATATCAAGGGGCGGATCGAGCCCGGTTCGCTACCGTACGCGGCGCCTGCTCTGGATATCCCCGGTGGTTTCGAGAACCTGATGATCGTTTCGCCCGATGTCGGTGGCGTGGTGCGGGCGCGGCAACTGGCGCAGCGGCTGAATGTCGATCTGGCCATCATCGACAAGCGGCGCGAGCGGGCGGGCGTGTCCGAAGTGATGAACGTGATCGGCGATGTGCGCGGCCGCTACTGCATTCTGGTCGACGATATCGTCGATAGCGGCGGTTCGTTGTGCAACGCCGCCGTGGCCCTGATGAACCAGGGTGCGGTGGCGGTTGAAGCCTATGTGACCCATGGTGTGCTGACCGGCAGTGCTGTGTCGCGCGTCGCACAGTCGCCGATTCGCATGCTGACGCTGACCGACAGCATCGCCGCGACCGAGGCCGTGGCGAAGGCGGAGAATATCCGCCAGATCAGCACCGCCGACCTGCTGTCGCGCGCCATGCGGGCGATATCGGACGAAAGCTCGGTCTCCTCGCTGTTCGATTGAGCGGCTGAGGGTGCCTCCCCCGGATTGACCGGGGAGAGGGGGACGACCTATCGGGGGTGGATGAACCGACAGGAGCTTCCGGATATGACCACGCTGATCGCCCGGCCTTACTGGTATCTGCGTCATGGCGAGACGGACTGGAACGCCGAGGGGCGGTCGCAGGGGCGGTCGGACATTCCCCTGAATGCGCGGGGCATCGCCCAGGCGGAGGCGGCCGGCGCGCTGCTGGCCCGCGATGAGGCCGATTATGCGCCGATCGCGCGGATCGTGGCGTCGCCTTTGGTCCGCGCCCTGCGCACGGCGCAGATCGTGGCGCAGGCGATGGCCGCGCCGGGTGGGCACCCGTTGCCGGTCGCGGTGGATGACGGGTTGCAGGAGGTCTGTTTCGGCGACCAGGAAGGTCAGCCGATGGGCCATTGGTACGATAGCTGGATCGCCGGCGACTACACGCCGAACGGGGCCGAGCCGTTCGCTGAATTGCGGGCCAGGGCCGTGGCGGCGGTCAATCGCGCGCTGGATGGCGAGGGGACGGTGCTGATCGTCTGCCATGGCGCGATGTTCCGTGCCCTGCGATCGGCGATGGGGCTGCCAGCCAATGTGCGCCTGCCCAATGCCACGCCGCTGTGGGTTCGGCCGCCGGCTGCGGCCGATGCGGCGTGGAGCCTGGACGAGATGGGCTGATCGCGCGGCCGTCTGGCGCCGAAATATTTGCTTCGGTCGGGCTTTTCCGTTACACGCCCCCACGCGCGGGCACCCCTGGAGGCCCGCGTGAACAGGTTTTCAGGAGCAGAACGTGACCCAATTTACGAAACTTGAGGCTTCTTCGCGCGCGAAGGCTGGTAAGGGGGCAGCGCGCGCGACGAGGCGTGCCGGTCAGGTGCCGGCCGTTATCTATGGTGCGAAGCAGGAACCGACGCTGATCGGCCTCGACCCCCGTCTGGTGCTGCGTGAGATGCACAAGGGCGGCTGGCGTTCGCGCGTGTACGACATCACCGTCGATGGCGCGTCGACCACCGCCCTGATGCGCGACGTGCAGTTGCACCCGGTGACCGACCAGCCGGTGCATGTCGACTTCCAGCGTCTGGCCGCCGGCGAGCGCGTGCATGTCGAAGTGCGCATCGTCTTCACCGGTGAAGAGAAGTCGCCCGGCATCAAGCGCGGTGGCGTGCTGAACATCGTCCGCCACAGCGTGGATGTCAGCGTCGATCCGGCGAACATCCCCGATGCCTTCACCGTGGACCTGTCGCAGCTCGACATCCATGACAACGTGCGTTGGGATGATCTGGCGGGCACGGAGAACGTAACCCCCGTTCTGCAGATCCCGAACTTCGTGATCGCCACCGTTGCGGCGCCGACCGTCGACGACACGGCTCCGGCGGAAGTCGCTGCGGCTCCGGCGGCGAAGGCTCCGGCGAAGGGGCCGGCGAAGAAGTAAGAACGGACCTGACGGCCAGACGACAGGGAAAAGGCAATGCTGCTCTGGACCGGGCTCGGTAATCCTGAGCCGGGAATGAGCCGGCATCGGCACAATGTCGGTTTCATGGCCGTCGACCGCATCGCGCTCCGCCATGGCTTTACGCCATGGCGGAAACGCTTTCGCGGCGAGGTGGCCGAAGGGCGGGTGGGCGCGCACAAGGTGCTGCTGCTCAAGCCCATGACCTACATGAACCTTTCGGGCGAGAGCGTTCAGCAGGCGGCGGCCTTCTACAAGATACCAGTCGACTCCATCACCGCCTTTCATGACGAGCTGGATCTGGCGCCCGGTCGGGTGCGGGTGAAGCGCGGAGGCGGCGCGGCGGGGCATAACGGCCTGCGCTCGATGGACAGGATGCTGGGGAGCCAGGACTATTGGCGTGTACGTCTCGGCATCGGGCACCCTGGTGTGCGCGAGCGTGTGACGGGCCACGTTCTGGGTGATTTTTCGAAAAGCGATCAGGACTGGCTGGAGCCGATGCTCGATGGCCTGTCCGACACGGCGCCGGTCCTTGCGGACGGGAAGCCCGAACTGTTCATGACCAAAATGGCGATGCTGGCCGGGGAGAAGGGCTGATGGGGTTCAATTGCGGTATCGTGGGCCTGCCGAATGTCGGCAAGTCGACCCTGTTCAACGCCCTGACCGAGACGGCTTCGGCCCAGGCGGCGAATTATCCGTTCTGCACCATCGAGCCCAATGTGGGCCGGGTGGCGGTGCCTGACCCTCGGCTGGAAAAGCTGGCGGAGATCGGCAAGTCGCAGAAGATCCTGCCGACCAGTCTGGAATTCGTCGATATCGCCGGTCTGGTGCGCGGGGCCTCGCGCGGGGAGGGGCTGGGCAACCAGTTCCTGGCCAATATCCGTGAGGTCGATGCGATCATCCACGTTCTGCGCTGTTTCGAGGATGACGACATCACGCATGTCGAAGGCGGGGTCGATCCGATCCGTGATGCCGAGATCATCGAGACCGAACTGATGCTGGCCGATCTGGACTCGCTGGAGAAGCGGATCGTCGCCCTTCAGAAGAAGGCGAAGGGCAATGACCGCGAGGCCGCTGCCCAGGTCGCGCTGATGGAGCCGCTGATCGCGGCCCTGCGCGAGGGGCAGCCGGCGCGTACGGCGATTCCCGCCGGGCAGGAAGAGGCGGTGCGTCGCCTGCAACTGATGACCAGCAAGCCCGTGCTGTATGTCTGCAATGTCGAGGAAGCGTCGGCCGCCACCGGCAATGACTTCTCGAAGAAGGTGCAGGCGCGGGCGGAGGCTGAAGGTGCGGCCGTCGTTGTCGTTTCGGCGGCGATCGAGGCGGAAGTCAGCCAGTTGGGGGCGGAGGATCGCAAGGAATTTCTTGAGGGGCTCGGTCTGGCCGATAGCGGCCTGGATCGGGTGATTGCCGCCGGCTACGGGCTGCTGGGGCTGCGGACCTATTTCACGGTTGGCCCGAAAGAGACCCGCGCCTGGACGATTACGGCCGGCACGCGCGCGCCGCAGGCGGCGGCCGTGATCCATAACGATTTCGAGCGGGGGTTCATCGCCTGCGAGACGGTCGCCTATGAGGATTACATCCGTTACCAGGGCGAGGCTGGTGCCAAGGAAGCCGGCAAGCTGCGGATCGAAGGGCGGGATTATGTGGTGCAGGATGGTGATGTGTTGCTGTTCCGCTTCAACGTGTAAGGAGATCTTCTTTTTCTGAAGAAAAAGAAGCAAAAAGACTTTTGATCTGTTCAGGGGCGTCGCGTGTCCCCAGCACAAGGCTCCTGAACGGATCAAAGTTTTTTGGTTCTTTTTTTCAAAAAAGAACGGGAAATGATCGCCCGGCCTTTTCTCCCCTTGCCCTCGCCGGGCGGACGGTTCGAAAATGATCCGTTATCGAGGCAGGGAGGCCGGTCATGAACGCAGTGACATCCGTCATGGAAGAGTGGGTCCCGGCCATGCCGACGCTGGGTGCGCGGGCGCGTGAGGCGGCCCGGATTCTGGCGCGGAGTTCTACCGAAACCCGGAATGCGGCCCTGCGCCATGCCGCCGCCGCGTTGCGTGAGCGGCAGGACGAGATCCTGGCGGCGAATGCGCTTGATCTTGAAGCCTCGACCGCGAGTGCGGCGTTTCGCGATCGGCTGACCCTGACCCCGGCGCGGGTCGAGGCGATGGCGGGGGGGCTGGCGGATGTGGCGAAGCTGCCCGATCCGGTCGGGCGGGTGCTGGCGGAGTGGACCCGGCCCAACGGGTTGCGGATTAGCCGGGTGGCGACGCCGGTTGGCGTGATCGGCATGATTTATGAAAGTCGCCCCAATGTGGGGGCCGATGCGGCGGGCTTGTGCATCAAGTCGGGCAACGCGGTGATCCTGCGCGGCGGGTCGGAAAGCCTGCATAGTGCGCGGGCGATTCATGGGGCGATGGCGGCGGGCTTGCGGGCTGCCGGCCTGCCGGAGGCGGCGGTGCAGATCGCGCCGGATGCCGATCGGCGCCATGTGGCGGATATGCTGGGGGCGGCGGGGCTGATTGATCTGATCATTCCCCGTGGTGGCAAATCGCTGGTCGAGCGCGTGCAGCGCGAGGCGCGGGTGCCTGTGCTCGCGCATGCCGAAGGGCTGTGTCACACCTATGTCCATGAAGCCGCCGATCCGGCGATGGCGCGGGGGGTGGTGGTCAATGCCAAGATGCGCCGCACGGGGATCTGCGGGGCGACCGAGACGCTGCTGATCGATGCCTCGGTGGCGCCGGCGCTGTTGCCGGGGATTGTTGCCGATCTGGCGGCGAAGGGGTGCGGCTTTCGGGCGGATGCGCGGGCGCGGGCGATTCTGCCGGACTTGCCGGCGGCCAGCGAGGCCGATTTCGCCACTGAGTGGCTGGATGCGATCCTGTCGATCGCGGTGGTCGATGGCGTGGAGGATGCGCTGGCGCATATCGCGCGGTTTGGCAGCGCGCATACCGAGGCGATCGTGACCGAGGATGCCGAGGTCGCGGCGCGCTTTCTGAACGGCACCGACAGTGCGGTGGTGATGTGGAACGCCTCGACCCAGTTCTGTGACGGCGGGGAGTTTGGCTTTGGCGCGGAAATCGGCATTGCGACCGGGCGCTTCCATGCGCGTGGTCCGGTCGGGTTGGAGCAGTTGACGACCTTCCGCTACGAAGTGGTGGGAACGGGCCAGCAGCGTCCCTGATTGTGACATCGCTTCCGGTTTGGGGAGACGGGCGGCGGATTCGGGTCGGTCTTCTCGGGGGATCGTTCAATCCGGTTCATGTCGGGCATCTGCAACTGGCGCAGCGGGCGTTGCGGTTGTTGCGGCTGGATCAGGTCTGGCTGATGGTCTCGCCAGGGAATCCGCTGAAACCCGCCAGAGGGATGGCGCCGCTCGCGGAGCGGCTGGCCGGGGTGGCGGCGAAGGTCGATGGGCGGCGCATCATCGCGACCGATATCGAGCGGCATCTTGGCACGCGCTATACGGTCGATACGCTGGCGTTGCTGCGGCTGCGTTTTCCCAATGTGGAATTTGTCTGGCTGATGGGGGCGGACGGGCTGGCGGACCTGCCGCGCTGGCGGCGGTGGCGGCGCATGGTCTCGATGGTGCCGTTCGCGGTGCTGCCCCGGCCGCCTTACAATCCGGCGGCGCTTCGGGGGCAGGCGGCGCTGGCGCTTGGCCGTTGGCGGCGGCCGGCGCGGGAGGCGTCAGTCCTGGCCGAGTGCGCGCCGTGCGCCTGGGCCTTTCTTCCTGCCCCGCAGATCGGTATATCAGCAACGGAATTGCGTGCCACCGCGTTGGAGCGTGCGTTGGCGCCTCAAGGTGATCCCGCACGGAAAACATCAGGAGTAAGAGTCATCGCCAGGAAGCCTCCGGCCGATACGGGTACCACTCGTCGCACGGCACCCAAGAAGACAGCCGGCACGACCGGCAGAAAGACAACGGCCGGACTGGCCGCAGTGCCGGGTGCCGCGCGGGCGCCGGGTACGCCGCGCAAGAAGGCGGCCGTTGCCGGCCCCGGCAAGGCGGTGAACCGCGAACCGGCGGAAATCAGCAAGCTGGAAAAATATCTCTCGGTCATCACCGAGAGTCTGGCCGACGACAAGGGCGAGGAGATCGTGGTGCTGGACCTGACGGGGCGTGCGTCGTTCGCCGACCGGATGGTGATCGCCACCGGTATTGCCGATCGGCAGATTTCCGCCATGGCGGCGCATCTGGAGCGCAAGCTGGGTGAGGCGGGACTGAAGCGGGTGCTGATCGAGGGGGCGAACGGTTCCGACTGGGTGCTGATCGATGCCGGCGACATCGTCGTGCATCTGTTCAAGACCGAGGCGCGGGCCCAGTACGGCCTGGAGCGCATGTGGGGGGCCGATCTCGACGTGCCGCCCGGCGGAGCGCCGGACGCCGAGTAGGACGCGATCCGATGATGCGGCTGATCGCTGTCGGGCGCATGAAGGACCGTGTGGATCGCGACCTGTTCCAGCGTTATGCCGAACGGCTGACGCCGAAGCTGGAGATGGTCGAGGTTGCGGAGGGCAGGGGCGCTGCCGCGGAAATCAAGCGGCGCGAAGGGCAGGCCCTGTTGTCCGCCCTGCCTGATCGGGCATTCGTCATTGCGATGGACGAGGGCGGGCGGGCGCATGCCAGCCTGGATTTCGCCCGGCATGTCGAGCGCTGGCTGGGCCTGTCGCGGCCGGTCTGCTTCCTGATCGGGGGGGCGGAAGGGCTGGACGGGCCGGTGCTGGCGCGGGCCGATGATACGCTTTCGCTTGGGCCTATGACGTGGCCGCACATGCTGGTGCGCGGTCTATTGGCCGAACAGCTTTATCGGGCGCGGGCGATCGCCTCGGGACATCCCTACCATCGCGCCGGACGCCCCTGAAAATCCTGCCTGGAAATGTGCGCTGGTGGCGATCCGGCGCGCGTTTCCTGCGCTTCGGTGCTCACGGTCATTGAGGCCGCTCCGCTTCGATGCTCGGAAACACGCGACGGGCGCGCCGCTATGCGGCGCTCTCGCTCACCAGCGCACATTTCCAGGCAGGATTCTGGTGTGTGCGTTGGCTCAGGGAGTGTTTGAAGAAGGCTTTTTGTTGCCGCGCAGTTTAGCGAATGGAGCGGTTCGGGGCGTCTTCGCGGAAGGCGTGGCCGTAGGTCACGCGAGGCAGGCTCTCGGGAGCTTCAGCCACTTCGGTCGTCCGCATCGGATGACGCAGGTCGCTCGGGACGCTGTTGATGGTCTGCGGCACCGAACGCTCGCTGCTGGCAGTCATGATGCGGCCGCTGCTGTCCGGGCGGGAATAGATGAAGCCGTAGGTGGGATAGATGCTGCCGTAGGCCCCGTTATGGGCCAGGGCGACGCGAACCGCCGTCCAGTCATTGTTGGGCGAAACGTCGATCACCGACACGTTGCGGCTGATGCCGCGCTGCGCCCAGTGCGACTGGTCGATCACGATGGTGCGGCTGTCGACAACCTGGCGGACGACCGCGACATGGCCCAGCGGCATGCGTCGGTTGGCGCGGAAATTCAGGATGCTGCCGGATTCCGGGGCCGCGCCGCGGGCATAGACGCCGGCAGCGTTGTACCACCAGTTGGCCGCGTTTCCGCGCAGTACGACATCGGATGCCGACTTGGCGAAGGCCACGCACTGGATGACATGGCCGGCTTCGTGATGCCTGCCGCGACGGAACGCCACATGGTGCCCGTGCTGCACGGCATGTACCGCGTGAGCGGCATGCGCGGCATGATGAACCGACCGGCGCGTGTTCGCATCTGCGTTGGCGGAGAAGACGAGGCCCAGGGACGCCGCTGCTACAGAAAAGAGGAACGCACGTCCCAAACCACCTGCCCGCATCCTACAAGACCTCACACACACTGTCGTTGCCCAACAGGGGTAGCAATGACACTGCAACCCTGACAAGACGGCGCCGCATTTCTCATGCGGCTTCGATGACATTTTCAGAAAACGGGATGTTTGGATTCAGAAAATAGGAATATATTCCTCATCAAAAAATGCAGACCACGGTTATTCAATGAAAAATGGAAAGTGTGGGGATGTGGGGAACGGAGGGGCCGGAGCCCCGGAAGGAGAATCGGAATCGGGACCCGTTGCATAAAAGTGACATCCGGTATGGCCGGCGGGCCCCGTTTCCGGGTGAATCGAAAGGCTTACTTGGTGCAGATCAGCATGATCTCGACCAGGACCTCCGGGCTGGCCATCGTGGCCTGGACGCAGGCGCGGGCCGGAGCGCCATCCTTCGGCAGCCAGGCGGACCACAGGACGTTCAGGGCGTCGCGGTCGGCGATGTCCTTCAGCCAGATCTGGGCCTGGAGCAGGCGGGTCTTGTCGGTGCCGTGCAGTTCCAGCGCTTCGTCGATCTGCTCAAGAATATCGCGGGTCTGGGCGGAGACGTCGCCCTTCAGGTCGCGCGCGACGAAACCCTGGGTGAACAGGAAGCCGTGATATTCCACGACCTTGGACAGGATCGCGTTCGGTTCCGTGCGGATGATCTTGCTCATTGGGGCCAGTCCTTCATGTTGGCGGCCACCGGGGCCGCGCATGCCCTTCTCCGACACCGGGTCGGGGCCAGTCAACCGCCCTGCGGTGGTCGCGACGCGGCGAACCGTTCGAGCCGGGCGGGGGTGTCGAAATCCTCATGGATCGTCTCGTCGGCCGGCACGATGGCTGTCTGTGCGCCGAGTGCGCGGATCAGCGCGCCGGCGCCCCGGTCACCCTCCAGGGTCATCAGTCGCGGGATCATCGTCCGGTCCCACAGGACGGGGTGACCTTGCCGTCCGTCGTGACTGGGGATCGTCACGGGCGGGTTGTCGTGCCGGTGGCGGGCGATCAGCCGGTTGATCAGGTCGGGGCGGAGGGTCGGCATGTCGCCCAGGCAGATCAGCACGGCTTCGGGTGGGGGCTCCGCGATCGCTTGCAGTCCCGCGCGCAGGCTGGCGGACAGACCTGTCGCATGGTCGGGCGCGATGATCGTGCTCAGCGGGCGGGCGTAGGGCGCGTGGGCGGTGATCGCGTTCCGCAGATCTGTCGCGCGGTGGCCTAGCACGACCACGACGCGGTCGATCGAGCTGGCGCATAGGGCGTGGAGGGTGCGGGCGATCATCGGCGTGCCGGTGGCATCGGCGGTCAGCAGCTTGTGGTGCGGGGCGGACCGTGACGATCGGCCGGCGGCCAGGACCAGAGCGATGACGGGGGCTGCGGTCATGTCCAGCCGGGGTGGCGGGCCAGCGCTGCGTCGCGACGCACGGCCACGATCTCGGCCAGGATCGACAGGGCGATCTCGGGGGCGCCGATCGCGCCGATCGCCAGTCCGACCGGGCCGTGGATGCGGGCTGTCCGCTCGGGGGCGACCCCATCTTCCGTCAGCCGCTCCAGGCGTGAGGCCTGCGTTTTGCGCGACCCGAGCGCACCTATATAGAAGGCGGGGCTCTTCAGGGCCGTGCGCAGGGTCGGGTCATCGAGCTTGGCGTCGTGGGTCAGGGTGACGATCGCGGTGTGGGTGTCGATGGCAAGAGAGTCCAGGGCCTCGTCCGGCCACTCGGTGACCAGCGTGATGCCGGGGAAGCGTTCCGGGGTGGCGAGTTGGGTGCGGGGGTCGATGACGGTCACCGCGAAGCCCATCGTCGTCGCCAGCGGTGCCAGGACCTGTGCGATATGGACCGCGCCGACGATCAGCAGGCGGTAGGGCGCCGTCAACAGATGCAGGAACCAGGATTCGTCGACCGCGCCGGTGACGCGGCGGCTGCGGCCATCGCGGAATGACTGTTCCAGCGCCGGGAGCAGGTGTGGATCGATCGATCCGCCGACGGTGCCGGTCAACTCGCCCTGGGTTGTGCGGGTGACCAGCACATGGCGCATGTCGGAGAGGCGTGTTGCCAGTAATGCGGGTTTCCGCTGGTGTCGCAGATCGACCGCCGCGCGCAATATGGGCATGGGCAGGGTGCCGCCTGGGCCGACCGCTTCCACCAGCACGTCCAGTTCACCGCCGCAGGCCAGACCGACCGACCATGCCTGTTCCGATGTTACGCCATAAGACAGCAGATTGGGGCGGCCATCCTGCATCGCGGTCATGGCCGCATCGAAGACGGATGCCTCGACGCAGCCGCCGCTCACCGATCCTTCGATGCGTCCGTCGCTGTTGACTGCCATCATGCTGCCGGACGGTCGGGGGGAACTGCCCCATGTGGCGATGACGGTGGCCAGTGCCGCCGGCTGTCCGTTCTCGGCCCAGGCGATGGCCAGATCCAGCGGGTCATGAAGGAGGGGCTGCGACATCATGCGCATCACTCTATCAGCGTGAATATAGACAGGCCAGCAGCCGTGCCGCAGGGCGGCCTTGCTCCGTCGGTCGTCGGCTCGTACACAACGGAAACCTCCGGCGTCTGGTTCGGGGCAGGGGTTGGAGCGTGGCCCTGGGCCCCGGCGCGCGGCGTGTAAGGCTAGGAGTCGCCATTATGTCGTTGTCTTCCACTCCTGATCTGGCCGGGCTGGAACTGGCCGTCGTGCCGGTCACCGCCTTCGGGCAGAATTGTTCGATCCTGTGGGATCCTGCCACGCGGCATGCGGTGGTGGTCGATCCGGGTGGGGATGTTCCGGTCCTGCTGCATGCCCTCGCGGCGCGTGATCTGACGGTGGATTGCATCCTGCTGACGCATGGGCATCTGGACCATGCGGGTGGAGCGGATGGGCTGCGCAATGAACTGGTTCGGCTTCAGGGCGGAACAGTGCCGATCATCGGGCCGGATGAGCGGGATGCGTTCCTGCTGTCCGATATCGCGGCGCAGGCGGCTCGGTACGGGCTGACGGGCATGGGCAATGTGACGGTGGATCGCTATGTGACCGATGGCGAAAGCCTGCCGGTATTGGGGCGGTCGCTCGCGGTGCTGCATGTTCCCGGCCATACGCCTGGCCATGTGGTGTTCCATGACCCCAAGGCTGGTTTTGCCTTTGTGGGGGATACCTTGTTTCGCGGGTCGGTCGGACGCACCGATTTTCCTTATGGCAATGGTCCGCAACTCATTCAGGCCATCGTGGACCGTCTGCTGCCGTTGGGCGACGCGGTGACGATTCTGCCCGGCCATGGCGATATGACCACGATCGGTGCCGAACGGCGCAGCAACCCGTTCCTGCGGTGATGTCGCCGACAAACAGAAGAGAGCAATGGATGATGTGGGATTTGCGCATGTGCGCCGCGGCGTGCGGCCTGGTTGTGGCGCTGGGCGGAGGGCAACTGATCGGGATCGCGCATGCCCAGGTCGGGGATGATGCGCCGACCAAGGCGCAGGCGGAACTGCCGCGTGAGAACCTGACGATCACGGGCGCGAACGGGACGAAGCACGTCTTCTCCGTCGAACTGGCCACGACCCCGCGCCAGCAGCGGGTCGGCGAGATGTTCCGGACGTCGGTGCCTGCCGATCGCGGTATGCTGTTCGTCTGGCCCTATCCGCAGCAGAGCGACATGTGGATGGAAAATACGCTGGTGTCGCTGGATATCGTCTTTATTGGCGAGGATGGGCGGATTTCGGCGATTGCCGAGAACGCCGTGCCGCAGAGTCTGGCGCGGATCAGCAGCCATGGCCCTGCACGCGCGACGCTGGAATTGCAGGGCGGTGTGACCGAGAAGCTTGGCATCGTTGTCGGCGACAAGGTGGAGAGCAAGGCGCTCACAGCCCCAGTGGGCTGAGAGGCAGTCTACAAAGCCGCTCCGCTGGGAGCGGCATACGTTTCCTGTGCTCCGGCGTGTCAGGTCATGCAAGCCTTGCCTGCGCCGGGGCCTGGGGGCACGCGGGGATATTGCTGTCGTGCGAGACGGCAGGGTTTCAAGCAGCGCTAGGGCATGTTCGTCCGGATCAATGATCGCGATGCGGCGAATTGCGTGATCATGCATGAGGCGTGGGGTTGATTGCCGCCAGTGGGCATTGGGTCCAGCGGGCGATGTCGCGCGCTAGGCAGTGCTCCAGCAAGTGTTGCCGCGGTCTGTTGGAGTCGATTTCGCGATTCCGGTGATAGTCCTGATTCGGATTGATTGGTGACGCGATGTTGCGCGGCCTCAGAACCGGTGTCGTTGCTTCGTGCGGCATTGGGGCGGTCTTTGCGGCGGCCGAGGTGCCCGTTTCCATGATTGATCATCGGCGGGCTGAGGGCTCTGGCGGCGGGGCTGGTGCTCTGACATGCGGCTTTTCTCGGGCATGAGTCGGGTATCAAGACGACTTGGGACGACGCAGGGACGGGAAGTCCCGGAGTTCTGAGTCAACGACGCCATTTTTTTAAATCGGGAAAAACCCCTGTTTTCTGCGCCTTGCGACGGATTTTGATGGGCGTGGACGAATTTTTTGTGGCTTTGGGTGAAAGTCGGCTGTTGACGGTTCTGAGGGTGGGGTGTAGATCGCTCTTCACCGCCGGGGCTGAGGTTCTTGACCTGGC
>NZ_JBDNXE010000052.1:0-27227 GCF_047721585.1 Gluconacetobacter sp. | reverse complement strand
ATCGGATTCCGGGATCTGCGGCCCTGCTGGGTAGGGTGCCGGCGGGAGGGGGCGGTGGGCGATCTGCCGGGTGAGGTGCGGTTTCTCGGCGGGGATGGGCCGTTGCGGCCGCTGCGTCAGGCCGCATTCAAGCAGTTTGGCTGGGGGGGAGCGCGGGAGGTCGCCGACCTGGCGCCGGTGCTGGTGCATGCGCAGTTCGGGCGTGGCGGGGCACTGGCGCTGCCGATGGCCCGCGCGCTTGGCGTGCCGCTGGCGGTGACGTTTCATGGCGGCGATGCCTTCAAGGACAAGCATTACCGGCGGGGGGGGCTGCCTTCCATTTTCCGTAGGCGGTGGCGGGCGTTGCAGGATTATGCGTCGCTGTTCGTCTGTGTTTCGGAGGGCGTGCGGGACAGGTTGCTGGAGCGGGGGGTGCGGCCGGATCTGCTGGATGTGATCCCGATCGGGGTGGAGGCGGCGGCGCCTGCCGCCGGGCCGGCGGAGCAGTTCGTGTTCGCCGGGCGGTTCGTGGACAAGAAGGGGGTTGCGACCCTGATCGACGCGTTGCGGGTGCTGGCGGAGCGCGGGCTGATGCCGTCCGTGGTGCTGGCGGGGGATGGGCCGCTGCTGCCGGCGATGCGGGCGTATGCGGCGGGGCTGGCGACCGTGCGCTTTACCGGGTGGCTGGCGGCGGCGGACCTGTCGGCGCTGATGGAGCGGGCGATTGCGCTGGTGGTGCCCAGCGTGGTCTCGGCCGGTGGTGACCGCGAGGGGTTGCCCAGCGTGGCGGTGGAGGCGATGGCGCGCGGGGTGCCGGTGATCGGGTCCGACCAGTCGGGGCTGGCGGATGTGTTGCAGCCTTGCGGGGCGGGGATCGTGGTGCCGGCCGCCGATGCGGTGGCGCTGGCCGATGCCATGCAGGCGATGCTGGCCCCCGGTGTCCGCGACGGGATGGCAGGGGCCGCGCTGAAGGTGGCGCGGGAGAGGCTGAGTGCGCCCGCGCAGTCCGCGCGGCTGGAGGCGCGGCTGCTATCGCTGCTGTAGGGGACATGCCATTCGCAGGCATGTTTGTAACTGCGCTTTGGTACGCTTGGTCATCATGGCCGCGTTGCTGCGATGTGCTGCAATCACCGCCGCAGATATGGCGCGCGCCACGCTTCCGTTCATCATCGGGTCGTCAGAGACCTGATGTCGCCCTTCGGTCTGTACGTTTTTTGAATTGTCCATCCGGGGCCGATTGCATCAGGGAGTGCGGCAGGTCAGTGTTGAGGACGCCATCTGGTCGGGTGATGGGGTCTGACCGGACGGGCTGATGCGAAGGGAAGCAGGGCGCACATGAATACCGACCTGATTGCGGCGTTGCGCGCACGGCTGGGGGAAGAGCGGGTTTCGACCGCCGAGGCGGTGCGTGAGCAGCATAGTCATGGCGAGGGGCATCATGCCCCGAGCCTGCCGGGGGCCGTGGTGTTTGCGCAGAGCACCGATGAGGTGGCGCAGACGCTGGCGCTGTGCAGCGCCCATAGCGTGCCGCTGACGGCGTTCGGGGCCGGAACGTCGCTGGAAGGGCACGTCAATCCGCCGGAAGGGGGGATCAGCCTCGATCTGTCGCGGATGACGGACCTGTTGTCGGTCCATCCGCAGGATATGGATTGCCGGGTGCAGGCGGGGATCACGCGGCAGTCGCTGAACCAGATCCTGCGCGATACCGGGTTGTTCTTCCCCGTCGATCCGGGTGGCGAGGCCACGATCGGCGGCATGTGCGCCACGCGCGCTTCCGGCACGGCGGCGGTGCGCTACGGCACGATCCGCGAGAATGTGCTGGGACTGACCGTGGTGCTGGCCGATGGGCGGGTAATGCGGACCGGCGGGCGGGTGCGGAAATCCTCGACCGGGTACGACCTGACGCATCTGCTGATCGGCTCGGAAGGCACGCTGGGGGTGATTACGGAAATCCAGTTGCGGTTGCACCCGATCCCCGAAACCATTGCCGCCGCCGTGGTGCAGTTCGAAACGCTTGCCGACGCGGTGGCGACGGCCATCGACATTCTGCAGTTCGGCGTGCCGATCGGGCGGGTCGAATTGCTGGACGATGTGCAGATGGATGCCAGCATCCGCTATTCCAGCCTGGCCGGGTTGCGGGCGCTGCCGACGCTGTTTCTGGAATTCGTCGGTGGCCCGGATTCGGTGCGCGAGCAGATTGCCGCGGTGGAGGCCATCGTGGCGGATCGCGGGGGGCTGGGTTTCGACTGGCATACCGATCCGGACCAGCGCGCCGCGCTCTGGCGGGCGCGGCATCATGCCTACTGGGCCTGTCTGGCCTATCGCCCCGGTTATCGCGCCATGACGACCGACGCGATCGTGCCGATCTCGGCGCTGACGGAACTGGTGACCGGGGTGAAGGCGGATATCGCGGAATCCGGGCTGACCGCGCCGATCGTGGGCCATGTCGGGGACGGCAATTTCCATACGATCATCCTTGCGCCACCGACGCCGGAAGGGCTGGAGCAAGCCTGGGCGCTGGATCGGAAGATCGTCCGGCGGGCATTGGCGCTCGGCGGGTCGTGCAGTGGCGAGCATGGGGTGGGACTGGGCAAGCGCGCGTTCATGGCGGACGAGCATGATCCGGTGGCGCTGGACGTGATGCGGGCGCTGAAGCGCACGCTCGATCCGAACGATATTCTGAATCCGGGGAAGATGTTGCCGGGGAATGTCCGTTCAGACAGGTGAAGACGCTCGTGGAAAAAATACATTAGAGGATATTATGTAATTTTTGCGTGATTGTTTTGGTAATGACGGGGCGTGCGAGTTCGGAAACTGTATTCCTCTGACGTATTGGATGAAGAGTAGCTGTTGGTTGTCCCCTATCTTGTTCTGATGTATGAAAAAACGGAACAGAGGCGCCGTAATTTACGCGAACTGTTCAACGGTCTGCGCTACGCGATCCGCTACGGGATCGCCTGGCGCGTCATGTCAAACGATCTGCCGCCCTGGTCGGCGGCCTATCAGCCGTCTCGTCGTTGGATGGAGGCAGGTTGTTTCGAGATGCTGGCATCCGACCAGCGGATTGTGCTGCGCAAGGCCGGACCTACGGGGCCATCCTCGGCAGCCGAACCTTGCGTTCGACACCGGAGAGCGCAGCGCGCGCCGACTATGATGGGGCCGAACGCAAAAAGGGCTCGAAGCGGCATGTGGCCGTGGACATGTTTGGCCATCCGCTGGCACTGCGCGCCACGCCAGCCAACCGGGATGATCGCGCCGAAATCGGAGGCGAGAAGCCGGCCGAGGCAGCATCGGCTTATGGTAGCGCCCTCGAAGTCGTCAAATTGACGGAAGACAAATTCGGCTTTGTGCTGCCGTTGCGCGTAGAACGATCTTTTGCATGGGCGGAACTGGCCAAGGTCCCACGGGCAACATTGATGGAATGCCAGTGGAGGCGACACGATACCGTAGATTCGTCGAAGATTACGAACGCTACGCTTCAACGCTCGCAAGTCTCCATGTCATCTCCTTCGCACGCTCCATGCTCAGGAAGAGCCACTCGTACTCCAAGCCTCTGCCAACGCCTGTTTCGACATGTGGGGGAGCAGATGCCGGCGTGATGCCGTCTCCGATGGAGAAACGGCAGGACGCAGGGGTGAGAAGATTTCTCTCCAGCTAAAATTAATATCATTAGAAATCAAATTGTTGGCTTTTTCTGGCAAAAAAAATGCTGAAAAATTTCATTGCAAAACCGGATATTATCTCTTATCGGAATAGCGACGCCTTGGTGATATTGGATAATCGAATAGTGGGGATGCATGGCCGGTCATGAAACTGCTCGCACAGTGCAAACGCGCAAACTGCACCTGATGGTGTCGGCCCTCGGCATCACGCTGACTGTTGGAGCTCCGCTATTCGGCGCGCATGCGCAGAGCACTCCCCGCGATGCTGGAAAGGGCAGCCACCGCCACGCGCCGCGTGCCATGCGGAGAGTGCCGCACGCGGTTTCTGGTGAGGACGGCAGTGATGCGGGGGAAGCGATTACCGTGAACTCTGCACGGCGAGCCTTCAGTTTTTCAAAAGCCCAGCATGAGGCCGATTCCGTCACGCATATTTCGGCCGACACGCTTGTCAACAGAGGGGTATTTGACGTCAAGGGGCTTCAGCGTGTTGCACCGAATGTCACCATCCAGAGCATGAATGGAACCGGTACCACCAACTTCTTCATCCGCGGCATCGGTTTCAACGATTTTACGCAGAACAATATGTCTTCGGTGATGACCTATATCGATGACGTCGCGTTTCCGCTCAGCACCATGATGAGCGGACAGATGTTCGACCTCTCCAATGTCGATGTCATACCGGGGCCGGTCGGATTTACCCACGGCATGGCCGATACGGGCGGCGAGGTTTCCCTTCATACCAATGATCCCACGTCCGACTGGCATGGCGGCGTGACGGAGGATATCGCCAGTTATGCGCGATCGAGAACCGATCTGTTTATTTCCGGTCCCATTGCCCGCAACCTGTCCTTTCGTATTGCCGGCCAGACCGTTCATGGGGGCGGCTGGCAGTACGATCCGCAGAACCATACGCATCTGGGCAATGCCAATGACGGCGCGCTGCGCGCCAAGATCAAATGGACCCCGGACGCGCACACCACCATTAAACTTACCGGCCACTGGATGCAGGATGATGACCAGGTGGTGACGGGGCGCCCTGTGCTGGGTTTCGTTGCCTCCCAGCCCATTCCGCAACTTGGATATCAGCAGGCCGAATGGAGCCTACGTCCGCAATTCGCCCAGAAGATCGGGCGATCGGCCAGCCTTATGCCCAGCGAACACAACACGCTCTGGGGGGCCGACCTTAATATGAGTCATGATTTCGGAAAGGTGACGCTTTCGACCATCAGCGCCTATGAGACGGAGCGTGTCGGCGAGTTTACGGACCAGGATGCGACGGCGCTTTCGACCGGCGACACCTATCGTAATATCGTCGCCAACGTGTTCTCGCAGGAGGTGCGGCTTCATAATTCAAGCGCCAGTGACCGTCTGCAATGGGATGTCGGAGCGTTCTATAACCGTACGCGCATGTTGCAGAACTACTATTTCGATTTTACGGACTATCTGCCCCAGCGCGGTTATCTGAGCGAGACCGCATTCCGTTCCACTCAGCAGAGCATTTCGGAATATGGGCATATCAGCTACAGGCTGCCGTACAATGTCACGCTGTTCGGGGGGCTGAACCACACGCTGGATCAGCGCGCGCTGATTGGCCTCAGTACCGTACATTTCGGTATCAACGACAAGCAGTTCAATAACGAATCGACTCTCTCTGCACAGGTATCGGGCGTTCTGGGCGTGCAGTGGCAGGCCACGAAGGGAACTCTGCTCTATTTCAAGGCTAGCAAGGGTTTCAAACCTGGTGGCTTTACGGCCAATAATACCGTATCGCAGGCGCAGCTCGCCCCGTTTGAACCTGAAACCGTTCTGGCGTTCGAAGCCGGATTCAAGAGCGACCTCATTCCCAACCGTCTGCGCCTGAATGCCGCCGCCTTCTATGACGATTATCATGGACAGCAGGTCGTCGGTACCTTCCTGGTGCCGAATTACGGGCCGCTGTCGCAGATCGTCAACGCGCCGAAATCCGAAATCTGGGGCTTTGAGACAACGATTGAGGCGCATCCGCTTCCGCATGTTTTCCTGACGCAGAATCTTGGATGGGAACGCGGTACCTATCAGGTCTTCAACAATATCGATCGTGGGAAGACTAATGCCTACTTCGCGAAGACAGGAATCTGGCAGGGTTTCTACGATAGTTTCGCTGGTGTCGATTCCGGCATTCCCAAACTGACCCTGAACGGGGAAGCCGATTATCGTAGCGACGTCTTTACCCGCTACAATGTCGAAGGCGGCGTGGACTGGATGTACCGTGACAGTCAGGCGATCACGCCTGGTGGTGTCGGGGTTTACCGTCTACCGACCTATTTTCTGCTCGGCGCGCATCTGACGTTCCGGCCCAAAAATGGTCCATGGTCCGTCACGGCCTATGCGAGCAATATCCTGAACCGGCAATATGCCGAAACGGCCGGGAATGCCTCCACCACGTATTTCTATATCCCTGGACCTCCCCGCTTCATTGGCGGCCGCATGTCTCTGGCATATTGAAGGGCGAACACATGAGCCCGACACCCGCATCGTCCCGAAGGAACATCGTTGGTGCCGCCGTCGGAAACGCGTTTGAATTGTTTGACTTTACGGCCTATGCCACGTTCGCGACCATTATTTCGTACACCTTCTTCCCCGCCGGGCACAGCGATACCGCGCTGCTGCTGACGCTTGCCACCTTTGGCATCGGCTTTTTTGTCCGCCCGCTCGGGGCATTTATCATTGGCGCCTACGCGGACCGGCACGGTCGCCGTGCGGCTATGACACTGACTGTCTGGGTCATGGCGGCGGGCAGTGCGATCATCGCCTTCCTGCCCGGTTATGCCACGATCGGCATTGTCGCGCCATTCGCCCTTGTCGTCGCGCGGCTGTTGCAGGGATTCGCTGCAGGCGGGGAACTCGGCGCGGCGACGTCCATCCTTGTGGAAAACGCCCCGGAAGAGCGGATGGGCCTTGCCGGAAGCTGGCAGACTACGGGGCAACATATAGGCGCGTTGATTTCCGGACTTCTGGGGTTGGTTCTTTTTCTATGTTTCGATGAAGATACGATTCGCGCGTGGGCGTGGCGGTTGCCGTTCGTCTTTGGAATGCTGATCGCTCCGGTCGGGATCTATCTCAGGAAAACACTGGAAGAGGCCGTTCCGTCCGATGACGAGCGCTTGTCTTTTGCCGATTTCCTGCGGCGGTTTCACGGCCATGCGGTCAGGCGCCTGCCCATCGGAATCGTCTATGAGGCTGGAAGCACCATCCAGCAATATTTCTTTCAGTTCGTCGTTACATATGCGGTCCATACGTTGCATATGCCAATTCGCAAGGCATTGCTGATCAATATCAGCAATGGTGTCGTCGGGTTTGCGGGTTCGCTCGCCGGTGGTCTGCTGGCCGACAGGTATGGTGCGCGCCGGGTGATCGTCATTTCCAGACTGATCAATGCGGCGATTTATTTTCCCGTCTTCTGGCTCATGCTTCAGGCGCCCTCTCTGGGTAGTCTCACCCTTGCGTGTGCCATTCTCATGATCGGCAATGCCGTATCAGGCGGTGCGGGCATGGCGTTCCTGGCTTCGCTATTTCCGAAGGAGCAGCGGGCCTTCGGCATCGGTCTGTCCTACTCGATCGGTGTCACCCTGTTCGGGTCCACCGCGCAACTGGTCTTTGCGTGGATCATCGGCCTGACGGGCAGCCGACTGTCATGGATCGGATATGTGATAGCCGTCTGCGTCCTGTCCGCCATGATCCTCGTATCCGCACAGCGGACTGCGAACATGCATGATGCAAGCAAGAAGAAAGAAAGAGCAGTATGACATCTTTCCTGACACGCCCTGAACTCTCTGGCACCTTTGGTGCCGTTGCCAGCACGCACTGGCTCGCCAGCAGCGTCGGGCAGGCTGTGCTGGAACGAGGGGGGAATGCATTCGACGCTGCCGTCGCCGCCGGATTTGCCTTGTGGGTCGCGGAACCGCATCTGAACGGGCCGGCCGGAGATGCTCCTATCATCGTCAGTCATGCCGAAACCGGCCGGCAGCATGTGATCTGCGGGCAGGGTGTTGCTCCTGCTGGCGCGACCATCGACGCCTATCATGCTCTTGGTCTTGACGAGATTCCGGGAACCGGGCATCTGGCCGCCGTCGTTCCCGGCGCCTTCGATGCCTGGTGCCTGATGTTGCGTGAGTTCGGCTCCTGGGATTTCGTGGACGTTATTGAATATGCGATCTTCTACGCCGTGCGGGGGGTGCCCGTCATGCCGCAGATGGTTGCGACCATCGCCAGCGTGGAGAGTCTTTTTCGGGAACACTGGCCTGAGAATGCGAAGACGTTCATGCCTGACGGCAATGTTCCGGCCGTGGGTTCGCTTCTATGCCGTCCGGTGCTGGCGGAGACTTTCGAACGCCTGAAGAGTGCCGCAACCGGCGCGACGCGTGAGGATCGCATCGATGCCGTCCGGCATGCCTGGTATAATGGCTTCGTCGCGGAGGCTATCGACCGTTTCTGCCGGATTCCGATGATGGACAGCAGCGGAACGGCGCATATGGGGTTTCTGACCTCGGCGGACCTCGCCTCGTGGCGGGCTACCGTTGAGGAACCGGTTTCATTGCGAGATGGTCGGTATACCGTTCTGAAATGCGGTGCATGGAGCCAGGGGCCGGTGTTTCTTCAGCAGCTTGCGCTGATGCAGGGCTTCGATGTCACGGGCATGGATCCTTGTGGCGCCGATTTTCTCCACACCGTTACCGAATGCGCCAAACTGGCCTATGCCGACCGCGAGGCCTTTTATGGCGACAGTCCTGATGTCCCGCTCGTAACGCTGCTTTCCGATGGCTACAATACTGTGAGACGGGGGCTGATCGGAGATCGGGCTTCGCTCGAACTGCGTCCGGGACACCCGGAAGGCAGGACGCCGGAGTTCGGATTCTGGCCTGTTACGCAGTTGGATGGTGGCAATGCAAGCGGTGTCGGTGAGCCGACCGTCTCCAATATGGGGGTCGCGAAGGGGGATACCTGTCATATCGATGTCGTGGATGCCCAGGGCAACATGGTGAGTGCCACGCCGTCGGGCGGGTGGCTCCAGTCCGCGCCCGTGATCCCGGAACTCGGTTTTGGCCTTGGCTCTCGTGCCCAGATGTTTTCGCTACGGTTGGGACATTCAAATGTCCTCATGCCGGGTAAACGCCCCCGGACCACCCTGACCCCCAGCTTCGTGCTCAAGGATGGAAAACCATGGATGGCTTTTGGCACGCCGGGTGGCGACCAGCAGGATCAGTGGTCGTTCATCTTTTACATGCGCATGACCCGTTTCGGCATGAACATTCAGGAAGCGATCGATGCCCCGAGCTTTCATAGCGAGCACTGGCCCGGCAGTTTCTGGCCGCATGTCGCGCATCCCGGACGGCTTGTTGTCGAAGGTCGCTTCGGTGCGAATGTCGTGGACGATCTTAGGGGCCGTGGACATGATGTCGTGGTCGGTGGCGACTGGAGCGAAGGTCGACTCTCCGCGGTTCGTCGCGAGGCGGATGGCAGGCTTTACGCTGGGGCCAATCCGCGCGGTATGCAGGGCTATGCGGTTGCCCGTTGAGGTGTCGCAAGCGCCGCAGGGATCTCGCCTCCCTGCGGCGCGACGCGTGAGACGTTTTCCATCAATGTGCGCATCAGGGCTCTGACCGCCCGTGTCGAGCGTCCCGGCACCAGAAGAAATTCCAGTTCTGGCAGCGGAGGCAGTTCGGAGGCTTCCACGGGGACGATGCTGTCGTCGATCAGCAGCGCGGACTGCATGAAGACTCCGTAGCCAGCCCGGACGCCCGCGATCAGCGCGCTCAGATGGTCACTGACGAATGAGAGTTGCCATGCGAGACCGGCCTGGTTCAGGGCCTCGATCGTCCGGCGGCGATTCAGGCTCTCTTTTTCATATGCCACTAGCGGTACGGGCATGCCCGCTTGCAGGTCGAACCCTCTGGCGCCGAGCCAGCGCAGCCGTTCGCGCCACAATACGCATTCGCCTTCGAATACTTCGCTCGACGGCAGGAAGCGTTTTGTGCAGGCGACATCCAGTTCCCCCGACTGTAGGCGGTTGTTGAGTTCCGAACTCAGCCCGACGACCAGGGAGACGTGCACGCTCGGATACATGGTGCGGAATTCGCGTAGGACTTCGGGCAGGTGGGACAGGACAAGATCGTCCGAGACGCCGAAACGGATATGGCCCGAGAGGAAATCGGGTTCGAATTCGTCGAACGCGGCCTCGCATGCCGCAAGAATCTGCTTGGCATGCGGAACGAGCATCTGCCCGTCCTCCGTCAGCCGCGTGTCCTTTGTGTTGCGCTCCAGCAGGGAGCGGCCGAGTATCTTTTCCAATCTGTTGATATGCTGACTGATCGTCGACTGGCTGACCCCGCGCATATGCGCTGCCGTAGTGAAGTGAAGCGTGTCCGCTACGGCCAGAAAAGACCGGAGCAACTGAGGATCGAGGTCGTGGTCGCGGGACATGCGCAGTCGTCTTTCAGCCTATCCGGTGTATCGGTCGTCAGGGGGCAGTTCCCGTAGCACATTCGCCCATGGACTTCATATTGCTGATCCGTCTGCGGAGCAGCCAGTATCGAGGAGGCGTCTGATACGTCGTGGCGGTGTTTTATTCGGGACCCTCATCCTCGCTGGTTTCGACCATTCGTACGCCGTCGATTTCGCTTAACCTCTCGACGAGATGCGTTATCGGGCGCTTGCCCCTCACGCGCATGAAGAGGGTTACGGTTGGGGAGTGGAAAATGGGTGTCACGGGGCTGCCGTCGCGCGTGAGTGGCTCTTCGTCGTTAGAAAGGTGACTGCTTACCCGGACCTGTTCGATCGTGAAGCGGCATTGGGTGCAACGGAGCAAAATCGTACGCAGGAGGCCGCGTCCATCTTCGTAGACCAGGCGCAGGATCGTGTCGTTCTTTCGGTTGATCCGGAGGCGGCTGATGATCTTCGGGAAGCCGAACATGATGACGAAATGGCCGATGGTGGTGGCGATGGCGAGGAGCGGCATGCCCGCGCCGCAGGCCATGCCCAGCGCGGCGGTGAGCCACACCGACGCCGCCGTGGTGAGGCCGCGCACGACATCGCGGCGCATGAAGATGACGCCGCCGCCGATGAAGCCGATGCCGGAGACGATCTGGGCCGCGATGCGCGACGGGTCGACGACGACGGCCTGCGGGCGCAGCACGTCGTCGAAGCCGTATTTGGACACCAGCATGAACAGCGCGGCGGCGACGCCGACCAGCGTGTAGGTGCGCACGCCGGCACTTTTCTGCCGGATTTCGCGCTCGATGCCGATCAGGGCCGACAGGACGAAGGCGAGGGCCAGTTCGCCGAGTTGGAGCCAGCCCTGGCCGTAGAGTGCATTCATGGGACCCTCCCTGCCTGCATTGCCCCTGGCGAGAACGCGGGGGCTGGGCATTAAATTCCCCGGCGACGCGATTTCGGGGAGATCCCGTGGCTGGTGCGGGGCGGGGGATCGTCGTGCGGTCTTGCCGGGGCAGGATGATGGGAGTACCTCGCGGGGAGGCGACTGGCTGCGAGGGACCGATGCATTACGATCTGATCATCCGCAATGGGATTTGCGTGCTGCCCTGGGGCGAGGCGCGGACCGATATCGGCGTGCGTGCGGGGCGGATCGCCAGCCTGTCGGTCAGCATGGCGGACGAGGCGGACGAGGTGATCGACGCCGCGGGGCTGCATGTGCTGCCGGGGCTGATCGACCCGCATGTGCATCTGCGCGATCCGGGCAATGCGGCGGTGGAGAGCATTCCGACCGGCACGCGGGCGGCGGCGCTGGGGGGCGTGACCACCGTGTTCGACATGCCCAATACCGCGCCCTCGATCACCGACGGGGACATGCTGCGCTGGAAGCAGGAATATGCCTCGCGCGAAAGCTGGGTCGATTTTGCGATGTATGTCGGCGCCACGCGCGGGAACACGCCGCGTCTGGGCGAGTATGAACAGTTTGACGGTGTGTGCGCGGTCAAGGTCTTTGCCGGGTCTTCGACCGGCGACCTGATGATCGAGGATGACGAGGGCATCCGCCAGGTGCTGGAGCACGGGCATCGGCGCGTGGCCTTTCATTCCGAGGATGAATATCGCCTTCAGGCGCGCAGAAAGCTGCTGACCGAGGAGATGTCGTACGAGAGCCATCCGTTCTGGCGCGACGAGGAATGCGCCTTTCTGGGTACGCGGCGGATCGTGGGGCTGGCGCGGCGCGCGCGGCGGCCGGTGCATATCCTGCACACTTCGACCGCGGAGGAACTGGACTGGCTGGCGGGGTATCGGGATATCGCCACCGTCGAGGTGCTGGTGAACCATCTGACCCAGGTGGCGCCGGACTGTTACGAGACGCTGGGGGCGCTGGCGGTGATGAATCCGCCGATCCGCGACCGGCGGCATTACGAAGCCTCGTGGGAAGCGGTGCGGAGCGGCATGGTGGACACGATCGGCTCGGACCACGCGCCGCATTCCCTGGAGACGAAGGCGAAGCCCTGGCCCGCCACCCCGGCCGGGCTGACGGGCGTGCAGACCCTGGTGCCGGTGATGCTGGACCATGTGAATGCCGGCCGGCTGTCGCTGGGCCGGATGGTGGACCTGATGGCGGCCGGGCCGGCGCGGGTTTACGGCCTGCAGGCCAAGGGGCGGATCGCCATGGGGTATGATGCCGATTTCACGCTGGTCGATATGGCGGCGAAGCGGCGGATCACCAATGACTGGATCGCCACCCCGGCCGGCTGGACGCCGTTCGACGGCATGGCGGTGACGGGCTGGCCGATGGCGACGATCGTGCGCGGGCAGGCGGTGATGCGCGAGGATACGATCCTGGGCGCGCCTGTAGGCCGGCTGGCGTGCTTTGCGCCCTGATTTTGACATCTTGTCGTCATAGGCGGCACCGTCCGCGATTTCCGTCATCGTGACGGCGGGACCGTAGTCGAGAAGGATGTGTCTTGCGTGCTATGATATCGGCCCGGTTGTCGGGTTGTGCCGCTGCCCTGTGTCTGACCGTGGCCGTGGCGGGCGGCCCTTCCGTGGCGCGTGCGGCGGATGCCGCGTGGTCCGCGCCGGCCTGCGGGAAGGAGCCGGTGGCGCCTGCCGTCGATTCCAGTTCCGTGGCGAAATACAATGCCAGCGTGGATGCCGTGACGGCGTATGAAAAGGCCGCGCGGACCTATAACGCCTGCGTCAGTTCCGCCGCCGCGCGCGACGAGAGCGCGATCAGCGCCGAGGCCAAGGCGCGGATCGGCCAGGTCCATCAGACCAGCGTGGCCGTGCAGCAGCGGATCGCCGGGCATTTCGCGAAGCTGACGGCGGACCTGAAGGCCGGGGCCGCGCGCTTTTCGCACCCCTGAACGGGCGCGCCGGCCGCGCGCCTGAACCGGCGCGGCCCGTCGCACGCGGGTTTGTTGCCCGCGTGCGCCGGGACCGCTATGGTCCGCGCTTGGAATGACGGGCCATGGTCCGTTTGGGCTGGATGCGGAGAGCGGTTGAGACGTGGCTGACGACATCTTCAGGGAAGTCGACGACGACATGCGCATGGAGCGTCTGCGGCTGATGGCCCGGCGCTATGTCGGCGCGGCAGTGGCCGTGGCGGTGGTGGCTGCCGCCGGTGTGGGGGGCTGGCAGTACCATGCCTGGCGTGGCCGGCAGGATGCCCAGGCATGGGGTGCGACCTATTTCGCGGCGCTGCATCTGGCCGATACCAGCCATATCGCCCCCGGTGAGACCAGTGCGCTGACGCCTCAGCAGAAGGATGCGATGGCGCGTCTGGCGACGCTGGATAACGTGCCTTCCGGATTGCGCACGCTGTCGCGGCTGGAACGCGCGGCGCTGCTGGCCTCCAGCGGCGATACCAGGGGCGCGCTGGCGCTGTGGACGCAGGTGTCCGACGATCAGGCGGCCGACCCGTTGCTGCGCGGGCTGGCGAGCCTGCTGTGGGTGCAGCACCAGATCGACGACGGGGACCCGGCGGTGCTGCGCTCGCGCCTCGCCACGCTGGACGGCGCGGGCAAGCCCTGGCGCGGACTGGCGCAGGAAAGCGAGGCGATGCTGGACCTGCGGCAGGGGCGTCTGGCCGATGCGCGGCGGAAGCTGAGCCAGATCACGACGCAGATCGACGTGCCGGAGGGCCTGCGCAGCCGGGCCGGCGGCATGCTCCAGACGCTGAATGCCGCGCCCTCCTAGACCGTATCCGGCCGGGGTGGGGCGCGGGGATGCGTCTTCTTCGGTCGCTCTCTCTGCTGGCGGTCTCTCTACTGGCGGTGTCGCGCGGACAGTGTTTTCATGCCGTCGGGCGTACCGAGACCGAAATGGCCCCGTTTTCCTTTCGTAGCGCAGGATTTACATGAACAAAGTTCTGACCCGCCGGCATGCGCTTCTTGGTGGCGCGATGGTGCCGGTCCTGGCCGGATGCAGCCTGTTCGATGATGACGACAAGCCACTGATGGCGGGCAAGCGCGTCGATGTTCTGACGACGGGTGCCGGCCTGATGGTCGATCCTGAAGACAAGACGCCGATCGCGCTGCCTGCCCAGACCACGATCAGCGAATGGTTGCAGCCGGGGCGCGTGCCCTCGCATGACGGGGTGAACATGGCCTGGAGCGGCCAGATGCGGCGCGAGTGGTCGCACGGCATCGGGGCCGGGGTGTCGGAACCCGAACTGCTTTCGTACGCGGCGCTGGGCGATAGCGGGCGCGGCGTGTTGCCGGCGACGCCGGTCGTCTCGAACGGGCGGATCTTTGTCGCTGACGCGCAGGGGGTGATCCGGGCCTTCGAATGGCCGCGCATGCGCCAGATCTGGCAGTTCAAGCCCAAGCCGAAGAAGATGCGCTCCAGCAATCTCGGCGGCGGGATCAGCATTGCCGGCGACACGCTCTATATCGTCGATGGCGTGGGGCAGGTGCTGGCGGTCGAGGCCGCGACCGGCACGGTGAAATGGCGGGTCGATATCGATACGCCGGGTCGCTCGGCGCCGACGGTGGTGGATGGCCGGCTGTTCTTCGGCACGATCGACGAGCGCCTGATGGCGCTGGACGCGGCGACGGGGAAGGTGCTGTGGACCTATACCGCCACCGAGGCCGTGACCGTGATCTTCGGCCAGCCCGCGCCCGCCGTGGTGGGGGATGTGGTGGTGGCCGGGTTCGGCTCGGGCGATCTGGTCGCGCTGCGGGTGGCCAGTGGCGAGGTGGTGTGGAGCGACACGCTGGGCAGCACCAACGGCCAGGAATCGACGGTCGATTTCTCCTGCGTGCGCGGGATGCCGGTGATTGTGGACAACACGGTCTATGCCATCAGCGCCGGGTCGGTGATGGTGGCGGTCGATCTGCGGTCGGG
This sequence comes from Gluconacetobacter sp., assembly GCF_047721585.1. Taxonomy (NCBI): domain Bacteria; kingdom Pseudomonadati; phylum Pseudomonadota; class Alphaproteobacteria; order Acetobacterales; family Acetobacteraceae; genus Gluconacetobacter; species Gluconacetobacter sp. The sequence continues at coordinate 12,267 of NZ_JBDNXE010000052.1, read as the reverse complement.
CCGCCGGCTGTGGGAACGCACCGTGGCCGGGCAGGACACGATGCTGGTGATCGATAACTGGGTCTATGTCATTTCCCTGGACCAGCAGCTTGCCTGCCTCGATCGGGTGAACGGCCATGTGCGCTGGATCACCCAGTTGCGGCGCTATCGTCGGGTCGAGGCGCAGAAGGATGGCGTGACCTGGACCGGGCCGATCATGGCCGGGGGCAAGCTGGTGTGCATCAGCACCATACCCGAGACCGGTTATGCGACGGTCGACCCCGCGACCGGGGCGCTGCTGACGATCGGCAAGCTGCCGGGGGTTGCCACGGTGGCACCGATCGTGGTGGATGGCCGGCTGCTGATCGTGACCGATGACGGCAAGCTGAACGCCTATAGCTGACGCTGTGGCCGACGCTGCAACGGAGTCTGATCGCCTTGGGTCGCTGCGATCCGAGGCGTGAATCGGGCTCTGAAACGATGTAAAGAGAGAGCGGGATGCGCCAGCATGGGCGAACGCATCGTTGCTCCAGGGACAGTTTCATATCTTGGCCAAGCTTCCTTCCGTTCCGACCGGGGATGACCTGCCGATCGTCGCGATCGCCGGGCGTCCGAATGTCGGCAAGTCCACCCTGTTCAACCGCCTCGTGGGGCGGCGGCAGGCGCTTGTTGCCGACACGCCGGGCGTGACCCGCGACCGCAAGGAAGCCGAGGCCACCGTGCGCGGACGGCGGGTGCGGCTGATCGATACCGCCGGGCTGGAGGAGGCCGCGCCCGATACGCTGTACGGGCGGATGCGCGCTTCGTCGGAATCGGCGGTGGCGCAGGCGGATCTGGTGCTGTTCTGCATCGATGCGCGGGCGGGCATTACGCCGGCGGACGAGCATTTCGCCGCCTGGATCCGCCGCCAGGGGCGGCCGGTGCTGCTGGTGGCGAACAAGGCCGAGGGGCGCCAGGGTGCGGCCGCCGCGATGGAGGCGTTCGCGCTGGGGCTGGGAACGCCGCTGGCGATTTCCGCCGAGCATGGCGAGGGCCTGTCGGAACTGATGGGCGAGATCGCGGACCGCATGCCGCCCGAGGTGCCGCCGGAGCCGGTGGAGCCCGTGGCCTATGGCGAGGACGGCGAGGAACTGGACGAGCGGCCGCCCGGCCCGCTGCGGCTGGCGATCGTCGGCCGGCCCAATGCCGGCAAATCGACCCTGCTGAACCGCCTGCTGGGCGAGGAACGGATGATCACCGGGCCGGAGCCCGGCCTGACCCGCGATTCCGTCACCGTGCTGCTGCATGACGAGCAGGGGCCGATCCAGCTTGTCGATACCGCCGGGCTGCGGCGCCGGGCGCGGGTGGAGGACGGGCTGGAGAAGATGTCCACCTCCGCCACCATCGAGGCGTTGAAGATGGCCGAAGTGGTGGTGCTGGCGCTGGATGCCACGCTGGGGGTGCATGAGCAGGACCTTCAGATCGCGCGCCTGATCGAGCGCGAAGGGCGCTGCTGCGTGCTGGCGCTGAACAAGTGGGATGCGGTGGAAGACCGGATTGCCACCCGGCAGGCGATTTCGGACCGGATCGAGACCTCGCTGGCGCAGATGCGCGGGATTCCGGTGGTGTCGTTCTCGGCGCTGACGGGGGCCAATGTGCACAAGTTGCTGCCGGTGGTGCGGCGGGCGCATGAGGTGTGGAACAAGCGCATTCCCACCGGCGCGCTGAACCGCTGGTTCGAGATGATGCTGGAGCGGCACAGCCCGCCGCTGGTGAGCGGGCGCCGGCTGAAGCTGCGCTACATGACGCAGGCGAAGGCCCGGCCGCCGACCTTCATCCTGTTCGGCACCCGTGCCGAACTGCTGCCCGAGGATTACCAGCGCTATCTGGTGAACGGCCTGCGTGAGGCATTCGACCTGCCCGGCACGCCGATCCGGCTGTTGCTGCGCGGGACGCGCAACCCGTACGCCGAAGGGGGCGCCTGACCGCGCGGGTTTCCCCCGCCCTGCTGAGCGGGGGCTTTGGCGTGACCTCGCCGCGCGGGTCAGGCGAGGGTGTCGATAATCTGCCTGACGGTGCCCACCATGTCGCGCAGTTGCTGCGGCGTGGAGATGAAGGGCGGCCCGAACGATACCGTGTCGCCGGTGCAGCGCAGCAGAAGTCCGTGTTTCAGGCCCTGTTCGAACAGGGCCGTGCCGCGGGCGCCGGGTGCGTCGGGTGCCGGTACGAGGTCGATCGCCGCCGTCAGGCCGATATTGCGCACGTCGGCGACGCCCGGCCGACCGTCGAGCGTGTGGATGGCGTCTTCCAGCACCGGCTCCAGGCTGCGGACCCTGGCGATGAGGGAATCCTGCTCCATCGCGTCCAGCACCGCGTGGCCGACCGCCGCCGCCAGCGGATGGCCGGAATAGGTATAGCCGTGAGCGAACTCGATGGCGTTTTCCGGGCCGGTCATGAAGGTTTCGTAGATCGCGTCGGTGACGATGACGCCGCCCATCGGGACCACGCCGTTGGTCACCGCCTTGGCGAAGGTGATCATGTCCGGTTTGACGTTGAAGCGCTGGGCGGCGAAATTCTCGCCCAATCGCCCGAAGCCGGTGATGACTTCATCGAAGATCAGCAGGATGCCGTGACGGGTACAGATCTGCCGCAGGCGCTCCAGATAGCCCACCGGAGGAACCAGCACCCCGGTCGAGCCCTGGACGGGTTCGACGATTACGGCGGCGATGGTCGAGGCGTCGTGCAGGGCGACCAGGCGTTCGAGGTCCTCGGCGCGTTCCATGCCCCATGTCGGCTGGCCCTTCGAGAAGGCCATGTGCGCCGGATCGTGGGTGTGGCGCAGATGGTCGACGCCGTTGAGCATCGCGGTGGCGAACATCCTGCGGTTGGGTACGATGCCGCCGACCGACATGCCGCCGAATCCCACGCCATGATAGCCGCGTTCGCGCCCGATCATGCGGAAACGGCCGCCTGCGTCGCGCAGGCGGTGGTAGCCCAGTGCGATCTTGAGCGCGGTATCGACCGATTCCGAGCCTGAATTGGCGAAGAAGACGTGATTGAGCCCATCGGGGGCGAGGTTGGCAATGCGTTCGGCGAGCCGCACCGTGACCGGGTTGGTCATCTGGAAAGCCGTGCAGTAATCGAGCGTTTCGGCCTGCCGCTTCAGGGCTTCGACGATTCCGGGGTGGGCGTGGCCCAGCGGCGTGCACCACAGGCCCGACAGCGTGTCGAACAGGGCATGACCATCCTGGGTATGGTAATATGGCCCGGCGGCGGACGCGATGATGCGTCCGGCGGGGTTCGCGCGGACCCGCCTGTTCGCGGTGAAGGGCATCCAGTAGGTGCCGTTGGCGAGTGTCTGCTGGCAGTCGAATGTGTTTGCGCGGTCGTTCATCGTGAGGTTCTTCCGTCGGTCGGTCTGGCGGTCAGGATTGCGCGGCGTCCGGTTGCACGGCGAGTTGCAGGAGCAGGCCGGCGAGAAGTCTGGCGCGCGGCAGCAGGCTGCCGACCAGGAGATGCTCGTCGAGCGTGTGGATGCCGCCGCCGAGGACACCCAGCCCGTCGAGCGTGGGAATGCCCGTCGCGCCCGTGAAATTGCCGTCCGATCCGCCGAAACCGCTCTCGGCGGCGGTTGCGAGGCCGAGCGTGTCGCAGATTGCCTGGGCGTGAGCGACCAGTTGGCGGCAGCCTTTTCCCGGCGTCCAGAGGGGGCGCATGACGGTGGGTGTGATGGAGAGCGCCACGTCCGGCGAGGACGGCTGGAGCGCCAGAAGGCGCGCGATGCCGGCCTGACGCTCTTCTTCTGTCCGGGCGCCGCTCATCAATATCCGGGCGTCGCAGGTGGTGGCGACGCAGTTTGCCCACTCGCCGCCCTGGATGACGCCGACGGAATAGGTGCAGCTTTCCGAAGACAGGTCTTCGATCCGCAGGACCTGATGGCACATCTCGCGGATTGCGCTGCGCCCTGCGGACAGATGGGCGCCGGCGTGGCTGGGGCGGCCGGTCGTGCGGATGGTGAAGCGCGAGACAGGATAGCGTCCGCTGGCGAGGTTGCCGAAAGGGGTGTCGCCCGGTGTGCCGGGCTCGGGCACGAGGATGATTCGGTGGCGTCTGGCTTCGGCCTCGATGATGTCTCGGGTGCTGGGGGTGCCGATCTCCTCGTCCGGCGTCAGGAGAACGGTGACGGGCAGTGCTGTCCGCAGTCCGGCGGCATGGATCACGCGCAGGGCCTCGACCGCGAGCCAGGTGCCGCCCTTCATGTCGCAGACGCCCGGACCGAACAGTTTGTCGCCTTCAACGCGGATCGGCAGGCGGTCGCGCGTGCCCAGTGGGTGAACGGTGTCGAGATGTGCGAGAACGAGGATGCCGGGTGTGTCCTCAACAGTGCCGAAACGGGCGCGGACGCAACTCCCGAGCCCCATGCGGCCGGGCAGGCGTTCGATCCTTGCGCCTGCGATGGCGAGGTCGCGTGATGCCAGATCGAGCATCCGGTCGACGGCGCCGGCATCCCATGTCGGGCTTTCGCAGGCGGCCCATTCCGAAATGCCCTGCACCGCGGCTTCGAGATCGAAGGGCAGGGCGGTCAGGGGGGCCGGGCTTTCGTGCAGGACAATGGGCATCGGAGGTCTCCTGATGACGGGAAGACCGTTTTGCCTGAACATGACATTGCGAAGCCATAATGATTATGATGACACTGCGCCACGGTTTTCGATCCACTGACGCGGAGTGTTGGCATGCATGTAAGAGCGTTCGATTATCTGCGCGTCATTGCGGAAACCGGGTCGCTGCGCGGGGCGGCCCAGAAGATCGGCGTGACGGCGACCGCGTTGACGCGGCAGATCGAGCATCTGGAATATTTCTTTCGTATGAAGCTGTTCGAGCGTGATCAGCGTGGAATCCGGCTGACGGCGGCGGGCGAGGTCGTGATGGAGACGGCCGAGCGGGTTTCGCGCGAACTGGATGTGACCCGCCAGCGGGTGGACGATCTGAAGGGATTGCGTAGCGGAATCGTGAATATACGTGTTTCGTCGAGTACTTTGACCAGTGTGCTGGTACCTGCCCTGACCGCGTTGAACGACGAATATCCGGGTTTGCGCTTTATGGTCGAAGTCGCGACGGCACCGCTGGTGGGAGAGGCGCTGGTGGCGGGGAGGGCCGATCTGGGGCTGACGATCTTCGCGCCGGACCTGTCGGAACTGACGCTGTGCGCACGCATGCCGGTGGTTCATTCGGCCATCATGGCGCCGGCGCATCCGTTGGCCGGAAACGATACGATTTCGCTGCGCGACTTGCAGGATCATCCGCTGTCGATGCCTGACAGTGCCTATTTCGTGCGGCGTGCGTTCGACCGGGCGGTGAAATCGAGCGCCATGTCCCTTGATCCGGTGTTTGTCACAGGGTCGTTTGAATTGCAGATCGAACTGGCGATGCGGGGACGGGCCATTCTGTTTCTGCCAGCCTTTTCCTGCCGGACCTATATCGAGCGCGGCCAGCTATGTGCGGTGGCGCTCGGCCCCGATCTGCAGGTGCCCACGTCGCTGGACCTGCTGAGAGCGTCGCACAAGCCGCTCTCGGCCGCGGCGCGGGTTGTGAGTTCCCGGATCGCCGATGTCATGGCCAGTATGGATGCGGCAGGAGACTGGGCCGGATAGAGATTTATTTTCAAAGAGAATTTTTTGTATTGCCCTATCGTTTCCGCGGCCAGGTCGGCCGCCTGAGCAGATTGGTTGTGCAACGAATAGCGTGGCACGCTGCCCACAAAAAGTAGGTATCCATGATACAATCGGGTTCGTAACGTTATCGCAGGGCACGGACAGCGCCGATGCCCCGGTAGAAATCGACGCGGGCGGACGATTGACGTGCATGCACGATCATATTGTTCCGACGCCCGCTTTTCTTGTGTCAGCGCCCGGCAGGGCGGGGCATTGCCAATGCGAGAGACGGGAAGGGGCGGCGATGTGCCGGGAGCCCGATCCGAACGGTTCAGAACGCGATCAGAGAGGGTGAGACGAGCGATGGTGAAGCGCACATGCCGCAGGTCGATGCTTCTGCTTTCCAGCATCTTCGTCTCGGCCCTGGCACTGCCGCGTGCCGCCGATGCACAGGCCGTATCGGTACACAAGACCGATGTGCATCCAGGCAAGGATGCGGCGATGCCGGCGAGCAGGGCTGCAGGGAATGCGCGCCCGACGCGGGCGGACGATGCAGTTGCATCGGCCGGTGCTCCCGCGACCTCGGCGCCGGAACAGATCCTGGTGCATGGTGCGCAGAATAATGGAGCACGGTTGCAGCATTCCGGCGTGGCGGTTTCGTATCTGAGCAAGGAGGTGTTGGCGCGCGCCGGCGTGACCACCATCAACGACCTGCAACGGCTGGTGCCGAACCTGCAGATCGAGCCGGCGATGGGTGGCGGGCAGCCGCAGTTTCATCTGCGTGGAATCGGATTCTTCGATTATGGCTCGAACAACATGCCCGATGTCATGACCTATGTGGACGGCGTGGCGTATCCGTTCGGTATCATGACGCAGGGTGTGATGTTCGACCTGGCAGGGGTCGAGATCGAACGGGGGCCGACCGGCGTTGCGTCGGGGCGCAATACCAGCGGTGGCGATATCGATATCATTACCGCCGAGCCGACCCATCGCTGGACGGCCGGAGTGATGGAGGACATTGCGAATTATGCGCGTAGCAAGACCGACCTGTATGTTTCCGGACCTATTTCGCGCAAGGTGACGTTCCGGCTCTCGGCCGAGACCAACCATGGCGGCGGCTATCTGCACAACCGCGACACGGGCGAGCATATCGGCAATGCCAACCGGGGTGCTGTGAGAGGCAAGCTGAACTGGGAAGTGGACGAGACGACCAGGGTTTCGCTCAACGGCCACTGGGCGATCGATCGGTCGGATGCGACGCCTGGATATCTGATCAAGCCGCTGGCGACGGCGTTGGGCAAGGGGCCGACCATTCCGGCAGACCGCGACCATTACGCGACGGGGTGGGGAATTTCGCCGGAATTCGCCAACATGATCGGCGTATCGCCCGACCAGAAGCCGTTCCGCAACAACCAGAGCTGGGGTATCGACCTGTCGCTGACCAAGGATTTCTCCTGGGCGCGTCTGAGTGCGATCAGTGCCTTCGAGGCGATGGCGCGGCGCGAGATGAATGACTGGGATGCATCGTCATCCTTCGAGGCGGACAATTTCTTTGACAGCAATGTCAGCGTCTTTTCGCAGGAGCTGCGTCTGGCATCGCGTCGGCAGGGGCCGATTACATGGTCGACGGGGATGTATTTTTATGAGTCTTCCCTTCAGGACAAGATGGTTACCGACTATATGTCGACACATCATTTCATCAATACGACGCGCTATGGACAGGGGAGCCAGTCGCTCTCGGAATTCGCGCAGATGGTCTATCGGCCGGTTCATAACCTTCGGATCATTTTTGGCCTGCGGCATGAGAATGCGTGGAAGTATCTGAACGATTATTACACCCAGCGCAGCACGCTGCCGCGCGCCAACCGCTATGACCGTTTCGTCGGCATGGATCAGGTGACGGGCAAGGCGGGGGTCGAATATGACGTGACGCGCGATGTCATGGCCTATTTCAATGTCCGGCGGGGGGCGAAGGAGGGTGGGTTCTCGGCAGTCAACCTGACGACGCCGTCGCAGATCGACGGGTTCAAGCCCGAATGGCTGATGGCCTACGAAGTAGGTATGAAGACCGAGTTCTTCCAGCACCGGCTGCGGTTGAACGGCACGCTGTTCAAATATGATTATCACGACCAGCAGGTGCAGAGCGCCATCGTCGATTCTGTGCTGGGTCCGGTTGCGAAGATCGTGAATGCGCCGCGATCGACCGTATGGGGGGTGGAGGGCGAGATGCAGGCCGAGCCCGTCAAGGGCCTGGTCCTGTCACAGACCTTCGGCTACGAGCAGGGGCAGTATAACAGGTTCCAGATTGCCGACCTGACGGCGACGCAGGCGGCGCATCAGGCCGGCATGCCATGGACGACGATCTATGCCGACATGAAGAATCATGACATGGGCTTTCCGCGCCTGTCGCTGAACGGGTCGATCAGCTATGACATTCATCTGCCCGGCCGGTTGCACGGCTATGTTCTGACGCCCGAGGCCGACTATTCCTACCGGAGCCTTCAGAGAGCGGTGCTTCTGGGAAATCTGTTCAATATCAAACCGTATTTCCTGCTGAACACGACGTTGACCGTCCGGCCGGAGCATGGGCGCTGGAGTGTATCGGGCTATATCCAGAACGCGCTGAACCGGACCTATGACCTGACGCGGAATTATTTCACGACGGCCAATTTCGGCATCGTTGGACCGCCGCGTTTCTATGGTGCGCGCCTGAGCTACACCTACTGAACGTTGCGGGTGCATGGGGAGGCTGGAGCCATGGATGAGCAGCATCGTTCGTCGGCCAAAGGCGGCGGAGCGCGTGGCCGGCAGGTGGTGCGGCTGGTTGTCGGGCTTGGGATTCCGTTCTGCGTGATCGATCTGGCGATCCCGTTCACGACGCGGGTCGACCGGACCGTATTGGGCGCGGCATTTCCGGTCTTCTGGATGTTTCTGTCGTTTGTCGTCACCTCCGCCTGCATGTTGGCGACATGGCTTCTGTTCGATCGTGCGGATGAGGCGGGAGAGGAGCACGATGCCGGGATCGCGGCGCCGGAGAGGGGGGAATGAGTGCCAATATCGTCTTCTTCGCCGTCATCATGCTGGCATTCGTCATTGTGCTCTATGCCAGGCGCGGGCATGCTGGAGGCGGGGCGCGGGATTATTTCGTCGCGTCAGGGCAGTTCGGCGGTTTTCTTCTGTTCTTTCTCTCGGTAGGCGAGACGTACAGCATCGGCAGTATCCTGGGTTTTCCGGCGGCAACCTATGTGCAGGGCACGCCGTTCGTCCTGTGGTTTCTCGGTTATATCGTGCTGGCCTTTCCGCTGGGTTATTTCGTCAATCCCCTGATCTGGCGGGCGGGGCGGCGTGTCGGCGCGATGACGGGGGTCGATCTCTTCCGTTTTCACTTCGAGAGTCGCGGACTGGAGAAGTTGGTCGCGTTGAATGCGATCATCTGCCTGGTGCCGTTAGGTGAAATGCAGTTCGTCGGCCTGCTGAGTGTGCTGAAGGCGTTTCACTGGCCCGTGAGCGGATTTGTGCCGATGGCGGGGGCGGCGGGGGTGACGTTCGTCTGGATCCTGCTCTCCGGCATTCGTGCCCCTGCCTATGTGTCTTTCATCAAGGACACGTTGGTGGTGGTTGCCGTGCTGCTTGTCGGGATGGCGGCGTTGCGGGCGCTGGGAGTGGATGGAGCGGCGACGCAGACCGTACCGGAATCTCCGGTCCATCGGTCGGGTGAGGGCAATCTGCTGGTGATGTCGACGATCCTGTTTCAGGCGGCGGGTTTCTGCGTCGCCCCGGCTAATATCGCCTTTCTGTTTACGGCGCGCTCGGACCGGATCGTTCGCCGTAACCAGATCGTCATGCCGCTTTACATGCTCATGTTCCCGTTTCTGTACGCCGTGGTGATGTTCGCCCGGTATGGTGGCGGGGCGGGGGCGATGGCCAATGATGTGTTCATGACCTCGGCGACCACCCTTTTGCCGGGCTGGGCCGTCGGGCTGGTGGCGGCGGCATGCGGGCTGTCCGGACTGGTGATCCTTGCCGGAAACTGTCTGACACTCGGCCCGCTGGTGTCGCACAACCTGCTGCATGGTCTGTCCGATCGGGGGCAGCGGCGCGGGGCGCAGGTCGTGATCGGCGGTTACCTGTTGTTCTCGGTTGTGGCGGCGGACCATCTGACGTCGGTCATGACGGTTTTGAACACGCTGTTCTATATGGGAATTTCACAGATTATTCCGGGCATGATCGCAATCGTCCTGCGGAAGGGCGTGGGTGCGTTCCCGATCGGGGCCGGGCTGGTGGTGGGAGATTGCGTGTCGATGGGGCTGGCCCTGTTTGGACCGCAGCCCGCGGCGGTCAACGTCGGCATGGTCGGCCTGCTGTGGAATGTCGCGATCGTCGGCGTTCTGGAAGGTATTCGCCGCTCTCAGGCTGGAGAGGCGGCGATGCGGGCGGCGGGCCGGAAATAGTCACGGGCAATAGTCCCGGACGGCCGGGGGCTGATTGGTCCCCGCGCAAGCATCATGACGATATGGAGGAAAAAGATGCCTTTATTGCGTTTCGACCTGATCGAAGGACGAACGGCGGAGCAGGTCGCGACACTGCTCGATGCGGCGCATGACGCGATGCTGGAAGCATTCAGGGTTCCGGCGCGCGACCGGTATCAACTGGTGTATCAGCATCCCGCCGAACAGACGCGCATCGAGGATACGGGGCTCGATATTCCGCGTACGCGCGATGTCATGATCGTCTCCGTGACGACGCGGCCGAGGACGCGTGAGGAAAAGCAGGCCTTCTACAGGTTGCTGACCGAAAAGCTGCAGGAACGTTGCGGGACGGCGCCCAGCGACGTCATGGTCAATTTCGTGACCAATACCGATGATGACTGGTCGTTCGGCTATGGCGAGGCCCAGTTTCTGACCGGAAAGCTCTGAATGGCGGCCCCGTGCCGGCGAGAGCAGATCCCGTTTGAATGCGTGCATTCAAACAGGTGAAGATGCTCGCAAAACAATAAACTAGAGCATTTCCATCGAACCGGTTTTCGGTGGAAATGCTTTAGGTCCGGTGCGGGGGCATCGGGGAGATTCCGCGGACAACGCACGTAATTTCGGATACGGAAAATGACGACAACAGGAATGAGCCGGGACGAGTGGTCCGCCTGTGACGCGACCCGGCTGGCAGAACTGGTGGCTCAGGGCGCTGTGACGCCTTCCGCACTGGCGCAGATGGCGGTGGAGGCGAGCGCGCGGGTGAATCCGCAGATCGGCTCGGTCATCGAACTGTTCGACGATGCCGTTGCAGCGCCGGAAACAGGTGGAACCCGGCTGGACGGGCCATTCCGTGGCGTGCCGTTTCTGATCAAGGACCTGGGCGCGACGGTCGCGGGGCGTCTGCAGGAACAGGGGTCGAAATTTCTCCGTGGCAACCGGTCGGATCGGGATGCTTTTCTGACGGCGAAGATGCGTAACGCGGGATTGAACATCATCGGCCGGTCGACCGTGCCCGAATTCGGTGTCTGCGGATCGGCGGAGAATCCCGATATCTATGTGACGCGCAGCCCGTGGAACCCGGATTATACGACGTTCGGTTCTTCCGCCGGCGCGTCGGCTTCGGTGGCCGCGGGTATCGTGCCGATGGCTCATGCGACGGATGGCGGCGGATCGATCCGGATTCCTGCGGGGGCGAACGGGCTGGTCGGGCTGAAATGTTCGCGCGGCGTGTTTTCGATCGCGCCCGGTCTGTCGGACATCACCGGCTATGTGTCCACCCAGGGATGCGTGAGCCGGTCGGTGCGCGATACGGCGCTGTTCGTCGATTCCTGCCGGGGTGGGGCGCCGGGAGAATTCATGCCGTACTGGAAAAGTGACGGATCATACACCACGCTGATCGGCCGGGACCCGAAGCTGCTGCGGATCGCCGTGTCCCATGAATGGGGGCGATATGCGGCCGATCCGCATTTCGTCGCGGAACTGGAAAAGACTGCGCGGTTTCTGCAGGAACTGGGACATGTGGTGGAGTGGGTGGTCCCGGACATTGATTTCGAGGAGGCATTTCGCGCGCAGACCGCGTGCTATATCGGCAATTTCGCGCAATTCATCCAGCGCATGCTGGACAAGAGGGGACTGTCCGCGCCGCCTGAGGATCTGATCGAACCCATCAATATCAGGATATGGGAAAAAGGGATTGGCATGTCTTACACCGAACGGTGGAAGATGCAGGATGTCTTCAATACCGTCTCGCGCCGGCTGGGGCAGTTTTACGAAGAATGGGATGTGATTCTCACCCCGACCTTCTCGAAGCCGACGCCCCGGCTCGGTGAGCGGAAATATCTGACGCTGAGCGATAATCCCGACGTGCTGAACTGGTTTTACGAATTGTGGGAGATTTTCTCCTACACCCCGCTGGGCAGCCTGACCGGCACGCCGGGACTCTCGCTGCCGCTGGCCTGGCAGCAGTCGGGACTGCCGCTGGGTATGCATTTCCAGACGCGGCAGGGGAATGACGGCTTGCTGCTGCAAATCGGGGCACAACTCGAACGGGCGATGGGCGGGCGGTTCTGGAACGGAAGGCGGCCCGCGATAGATGCGGGTCTGTAAGGCTGCCCGTCGCTTCCGGTGACGACAGAGTATCCGTCTTGATCAAGCTGTTTTTGGCGCCCATGAGCGATTGTGTCGCA